>CAZHLC010000079.1:1330-10159 GCA_964532545.1 uncultured Leptospiraceae bacterium
GATCACGCAATATTTGACAGATCTCTTTTTTTGACTTTCCCAAATAGTGCATAATTTTTATGTTATTTCTTTTTCTTCTTCTTGGCTACTTTTTTCTTTTTCTTACCGCCGCCTTTTTTCTCGTCTTCGTCTGCTTCGAGGCGGGCCTTATAGGCATCAATGCCAGCCTTTGATTTTTTTAACAGTTCTTCGTCACCCATAAGGCTGCAAATTACTTTGAGGTCTTCTAGCAGCTTTATGGCATAGACCAGGTCGTTGCTTGATTTTGTTGAAAGTTCGTATTTATTACGGTATTTGCCCGAGGCTTCAAGCAGGTCTTGTTTTACGGTCTGCAGCAGCTCTTGGCGGTCATAGTAGAATTCTTTGCGGGGGTCACGCTCAGATTGAATTTCGCGGTAATCAATAATGTTTTTACCGAGAATGGCAAGCTTGGCCCACAGTTCAGGAAAAGACCACTTCCATTTTGTGTTTTCGCCATAGCTTTTAATCAATCTGTCAATCGAGCGATGAATGTGTTTGTACATATTCAAACGCATTTTGGGGTTGAAGGGTTTAATCTTCATCAATAACTCTCGATTGTGATTTAAACCTTCGTCAATAGCCATGGTGACTACATGTTCCATCTCTGAGTAGATTTTGTAGATGAGTTTTCGTGCATTGTCGAGATATGAATTGTTTTTAATATTCAACATCTGCTCAGACAAGGCATTCATTTCAATATAGGTATTAATCTGATTGAGATATTTAGCTGAGATGCCAATATGAAAGAAGGGTTTGAGCTTCTTATCTTTGCTGTAGGCCATTTTAAAGGCCGAAATATCTTTGTCTAATTCAGAAATGGCAGCCTTGTGATCGGCGATTTTTGAATTAAATTCTTTTTTGGTTACTGCATCTACAGCCATACTATATAATCGACTTTTTAAGCTAGAAAGTCAATGGTGTTTTGGGCATCGGGCGGTGGGGTTGCATTGGTGCCGCTGGCATTCAGCTGGGCTACTTCTGGTGGCGGGCTGGCCTGTTCAGGGGCAGGTGGTGGCTCTGGGGCCGGGGTAGGGGGTTGCGCAATTGGGGTAGTTTGAGAACCTGTTACTGGGTCGATTGTTGCCATTTAAAGCCGCCTTTTACAAAGGTAATCAGGTCTTCACGCCGGTAAACAAAGAAACCAGCACCAATGGTTACCACAATTACCCCAATGAATTGTGCCTGAGTTAAACCGAATATGTTGAATTCGTTTAGTCTCAGAAATTCAATGCTGAATCTCAGGCTTACATGAACCATTAAAAAGGTAACGAATTTAAAGCCAACAGGCCAGGGTTTTTTTCGCATAAACCAGAAGAATAGAAAAAGCGCCAGGCCATAGATTGTTTCAAAAAGGGGAGTATTATACACTATCGCGGTATTTGGGTCATGACCCAGGTCTGAGATGATTCTGTTCCATGGTGCCTGGCCATATTGAAAATTCATGGCAAAAGGGGCCGGCCAGTTGTAAGGGCAGATTGTGCCATAGCAGCCATCACCAGAAAACAGGCAGCCCAGCCGCCCGATGCTGTGGCCAAGGGCAATGGCTGGTGTAAGCACATCACCCATGTAGAAGAAGCTGTAGCCCTTTTTTTTGATATACGAGGTAATTATTCCCCCTGCTACAATTAACCCGCCGTACCAGACAAGACCACCACCTTTTAAGGCGCGGTCTAGAAACTGCTCTAAAGTGTTCCAGTCATTCCAGGCTTCGAACATAAAAAAGATTTTTGAGCCAATGATTCCGCCGATGACCCCGAAGATGATAATGTTATCACCAATTTTACGCGAAATATTTAGACGGCGGAATTCAGTCTGTATGATATAGTTGCCGGCGAGAAAAGCCCCGGCCAGCATGATGCCGAAAGTTGAAATCTGGCGAATAACCCAGCTTTCAGGTAAAAAGGTAAGCTTTAAAAAGCCCTTATGATATTCGCAGCCGAGAAAGCCAGCACCCAGCAGCCCCAGCATCAATATAAGTTTCATGGTTGGCTACCCAGCTAATGTTGTAATGCCCCTTGTAAAGGGGTTTCGAGATAGTGACTAAATTAAGCCTTTACAATTCTTTATTATCTTTTTTTCTAAAGCTGCCGTGAGAGTTTTACCGGGTCTTATGATCGCCACACTGTTTTGCCACCCACTTTTTGCCGGCAAGAAAAGTAAGAAAGCACTTGGTTACTTTCGGGGTAAGTTGCCACCCAGAACAGCTTATCTCACATTCGATGATGGCCCCTCTGCCCATACAGCCATTATTCTTGATATACTTAAAAAGCATGGCGTCAAAGCAACCTTCTTCATTTGTTCATACCCCCACAGGTATAAAAAAAGAAAAAGGTTACGTAAGTATAAAAACAATTTCAAACGTTATCGCAAGTTATTACAGCGCATGGTCAACGAAGGGCATGTATTGGGTAATCACACCAGCAATCACCCGGCCCTTGGGCGGCGCTCACGCAAACGTATTCTTCGCGAACTTGATACCAACCAGAAGAATCTCTACAGAGCATTGGGTACCGAGGCCCCGCTGCTTTCGCTGGTGCGACCACCCTTCGGGCATCCGTTTTTTTCACGTAACAAACGGCGTAAGAAGCGGGTGGCAAAGGTGATTAACGAGCGGGGCTATCTGGTTATGTGGTCGCGCGGTTTTGATTCGCGCGACTCGCGTAACTGGGTCTATGGTGAGTCACCTGAGAAAACCAGAAAAAAGCCGGGCCGGGCCTTCAAACGTAAAGTGAAGAAAATTAAAAAGAGAATTATTCGCCGAATCAGGGGCCGGGGTGCCATCGTGTTATTTCATGACACCCATAATACCCTGCTAAAAGCACTTCCGCCGATCATTAAAGCTTTTAAAAAGAAAAAATACCACTTTGAAACAATTGAGCAATACGTAAAATGGCGCCATGGCTACTCAAGCAGTGAGCTTGTGGTCAGGCGCAGGGCTGGGGAACTCTAGCAAGAGTCTCAATAGCTCTTCAGGCATTCACAAAATACATTTCTAAAAGGCCAATGTTTTTACCTTTAGCCTGCCCCGGGCTTCGCAATAGGGGTGCACCGCATATCAAACCGTTTAAAAAATACTTAACAATGTGGCTGGCTTTCATATCTTTATCAGATGCAGAAGTATCAGGTTACCAATTACATTGCCTTTGCCATACCATTTTTCTTTCTATTTATTTTCATCGAGCTTGGCCTCAGCGCCTGGCTTAAACGTAAGACCTACCGCCTTAACGACTCGGTGAATGATCTGACCCTGGGTATCTACCAGCAGATGATTGGCATATTTTATCGGGGAATTTTTATACTTCTCTATATCTACATTTACGAGAGCATGCAGTCGGCCTCGGCTCACCTGTTTACCACTACCGTTGATTCTACCCTCGCCTGGGTCTTATCGTTTCTGGCTGTTGACTTCTGCTACTACTGGTTTCACCGCACCAGCCATCAGGTCTCAGTAGTATGGGGTTCACATGAACCACATCATTCAAGTGAAGAGTACAACCTTACGGTTGCGCTGCGCCAGGGCTCACTGCAGGGTGTCTTCTCTGGCTGGTTTTACATGCCTCTGGCTTTTCTGGGCGTGCACCCGGTAATCTACCTGGTCTGTTCGCAGTTTAATACCATCTACCAGTTCTGGATTCATACCCGTCTTATTGATAAAATGTGGGCACCCATTGAATGGATATTTAATACGCCATCGCATCACCGGGTGCACCATGGTAAAAACCCCAAGTACATTGATAAGAACCATGCAGGTACCCTGATTATCTGGGATAGATTATTCAAGACCTTTCAGGCCGAAGAAGAAGAGCCTGTCTATGGCACAGTCAAACCACTGGCCAGCTTTAACCCCTTCTGGGCTAACATACAATACTGGCTGCATCTATTTAAGATGACTTTGAAAACCCGGGGTTTAATGAATAAGCTGAAGATCTGGTTTATGAAACCAGGGTACAAGCCGGCCGACCTTGGCGAGATGGCACCCATACCCGAAGTGTACGCTGACACCTACCGCAAGTACGACCCGCAACTGTCGCCGGTGACCAGTCGCTATGTGCTGGTCAATTTTATTCTGGTCTTGCCAATTACTCTAACTGTAATCTTTATGGGGCCAGGCGCTCTGTCAGTTTCTGGTGGTGTGCTCATTGCCTGTGTGCTTTTTTCACTGCTAAGCCTTGGCTGGCTGATGGAAGGGCGCAAGCTGGCCGGCGACGTTGAGCAGATCAGGCTGATGCTGGTAGCCAGCGCCCTGATTATCTGGGGTATCTTTACCAATAACGTGTTTTCGGTTTCAATGCCTGCCCTGGCTGTGAGCCTTGTACTGCTATTTTGGTTTCGCCAGGTTAAAAAGCAGCTGCCGGTGTTTGCAGCCCAGCAGATTGAACTTGATGCCGCGGGCCATCACCCTTATATTGCGGCAGCGGGCAAATAATTACCACTGGGGTTTCTTTTTATCAAAGAAGGCAGCAATGCCCTTCTGACCTTCAGCAGAAACTCTGAGCTCTGCGATTAATTCGGCGAGATACTGTTCGTGCTGCTCAAGCTGGGCCAATTGATTAGTGAGCCCCTTTATTTTACTCTGAGCGATAGGCCCACCGGCCAGCAGGCTCTCTTGCCATGAAGTCAGCATCTCTTCGGCCTGCTTTTCGTCAGCGTAAACTTCGTTAATCAGACCGGTTGAGCGGGCCACGTCTGCTTTGAAAACTTCGCCAGTAAGAAAATAGCGGCGTGCTTCGGTATAGCCCATGCGAACAAAGGCATAGGGTGATATAACCGCCGGGGCCAGCCCCAGCTTTACCTCAGAGAAGCAGAACTTGGTTTCGGCATGGGCCATAATAAGATCGCAGGCAGCTAGTAATCCCAGAGCGCCGCCAAAGGCATGGCCATGCACCCTGGCAATTACTGGTACGCGATGATTAGCAATGGTTTTAAATAGACTTGAGAGTTCGAGCGAGTCAGCCACATTTTCTGCTTTTGAATAGTCGCGCATTGATTTCATATAGTTTAAATCAGCCCCGGCACAGAATGAGGGGCCATTGCCGCTGAGAACCACCAGGCGCCCCGTACTTTCTTTGAAGGCAGCGGTAAGCTGCTGAATCATTTCGCGACTCAGGGCATTTCGTTTTTCGCTGTTGTTCAGCGAGATGAATTCAAGCTGGCCTTCTATCTTTTTTTCAATCAGGCTCATGATTACATACGATAGACTGGTTGATCATAGGGTTCAAACGAAGCATTGAGACTGGCTTCAAGCCCGATGCCGAGAACTTTACGGGTATCGCGGGGGTCGATCACGCCATCATCCCACAGGCGGGCCGAGCTGTAATAAGCATTGCCAGCTTCTTCATAGGCAGCTCTGATTTCTTCTTTCATCTGCTCGCGTTTCTGCTCATCAAGATTTTCACCCTTTTTCTTGAGCTGCGCTTCTTTAACCATGGTTAATACTCCGGCGGCCTGCTCGCCACCCATAACGCTGATACGGGCGTTGGGCCACATCCATAATTGGCGGGGCGAATAGGCCCGGCCGCACATACCATAGTTGCCAGCGCCAAAAGAGCCACCGGTAATAACAGTAAAGAGCGGCACGGTAGCATTGGCTACGGCCGAAACCATTTTGGCACCATCTTTGGCGATGCCGCCCTGCTCATATTTTTTGCCTACCATGAAGCCTGTGATATTCTGCAGAAAAATAATTGGTATTTCACGCTGGCAGCACAGTTCAATAAAGTGTGCGCCCTTGAGGGCTGATTCGCTGAACAGAATGCCATTGTTGGCAATGATGCCCACCGGGTGGCCGGTAATTTCAGCAAAGGTTGTGACCAGGGTTGAGCCAAAGTCTTTTTTAAACTCATGAAAGCGACTGCCGTCAACAATGCGTGCGATGACTTCGCGGCATTCGAAAGGTATACGCAGATCAACCGAAGCAAGCCCCAGCAGATCTTCACTGTCATACAGAGGTTGTTGATAGTTCTGAGTAATTTTTTTATTAAAGGTATGGCCAGCACGTTTATGAGCAATTGTTTCAAAAAGATTACGGGCGATCTGCAGTGCATGATGGTCATCATAGGCAAAATGATCAGCCACGCCCGAAATCGAGGTGTGCATGCGTGCCCCGCCCAGGTCTTCGGCGCTGACTTCTTCGCCAGTAGCCATCTTTACCAGAGGCGGGCCTGCCAGAAAAATAGTGCCGTTACCATCAACGATAATGGTTTCATCGCACATGGCCGGCACATAGGCCCCGCCTGCCGTGCATGATCCCATGACGATGGCAATTTGAAATATGCCGCGCTTCGACATGCGGGCCTGGTTATAGAAAATGCGCCCGAAGTGATCACGATCAGGAAACACCTCGTCTTGTTTTGGTAGAAAGGCCCCGCCAGAGTCGACCAGATAAACACAGGGCAGATTATTCTGCAGCGCAATTTCCTGCAGGCGCAGATGTTTTTTTACAGTAATGGGATAGTAGGTTCCGCCCTTTACTGTCGCATCGTTGGCCACGACCATAACTTCTTTACCGTGAATCTGGCCAATGCCCCCCACAATGCCGGCCCCGGGTATCTCTTCGCCCTCGTACAGCTCATGGCCGGCAAAGGTACCAATCTCGAGAAAATAGCTGCCCGGGTCTAGCAGGCCGTGAATTCGGTCGCGGCAGAAAAGTTTATTACGTTTCAGGTGGCGCTCGAGACTTTTGCGCGATGATGGCTTCAATTGTTCAATGAAGCCTGACCGCTGCTCTAACAGGTTCAGGTAAGCTTCTTTGTTTTTTAAGAAACTCTCTGCTGAGGTGTCGAGCGCTGATTTATACAGCTGCATTAAGTTACAAGTTTGAGCCTGCGCCGGGTGTCAATTGTCTTTGCGCATCAGGCAACATGCGACTTAATACTGCCTTAATTTTTGGTTGACAATGCGCTGACTCTGTTCTAACTACATGCTCGTTTAATTGCTATGGAAGTTATTCGCGAACAGGGCGTACGTATTCTTGAGCTTAAGGGCAATATTCAGGGTGACCAGACTGAACAGCTCGAAAGTATTCTCGAAGACCTGCACAATAAAGAGAACTACAAAGTTATCGTAAATATGAAAGACGTAAAGCACGTCTGTAGTTCAGCGCTTGGTCTGTTGGTTTCATATAAACGTAATTTCAGCAAAGCCCATGGTGATTTAAAGATTGTGCTGGTTAACGATGAGCTTCTTCAGCTCTTCGAAATTACCATGCTCGATAAAATCTTCGAGATCTATAAAACTCAATCTGAAGCCATCGACGCCTTCACCTCATAGATTTTGTCTGAACCTGGCCCTTTTTCGGTTTAAAAAGTATTTGTTGCGCTAATTGAGAAATGTTGTTTGGCTGAATGCCCGTCACTCTGATCGTTGGTACCCAATGGGGCGATGAAGGTAAGGCCAAAATTATCGATGCCCTTGCCGAGAAAACCGACATAGTAGTACGTTACCAGGGCGGTGCGAACGCCGGCCACACCGTTAAAGTTGGCGGTGAAACCTATATTTTTCATTTAATTCCCTCTGGTATTTTATATGAAAATACCATCTGTGTTCTGGGCGGGGGTATGGTTATCGACCCTACGGCCCTCTTTAAAGAGCTTGATGAGCTCAAAGAGCGCGGTATCGAAGCAGAAGACCGTATTCGTATCGCAGATAATGCCCATTTGCTGCTGCCCTATCACCGGGTTCTTGACGAAAAACGAGAAGAATCGCTCGGTGATCAAAAGATCGGCACCACTAAACGGGGCATTGGTATATGCTACGGTGACAAAGTAAACCGTATGGGCATTCGTATGAGCGATCTGATGATCGATGAATTCTACGAAGAGCGTCTGCCAACACTGGTCAGCCGTACTAATACGATGCTTGAAAAAATCTATAACGCTGAGCCCATAGATTTAAAAGAAACCGCCGATTATCTGCGCCAGGTGCGCGATCGGGTCAAAGACAAACTGATTAATGCCCCTTATTATCTTAATCTTGAGCTGGCTGCTGGCCGGCGCATTCTGCTTGAAGGTGCCCAGGGGGCTATGCTTGATCTTGATTTTGGAACCTACCCCTATGTTACCAGCTCGAACCCCACCACCGGTGGTGCCCTGATTGGTAGCGGTATCAGTTTCGGTTATCTTAAAGAAGTTATAGGTATTACAAAGGCCTATACAACCCGCGTTGGCGAGGG
The DNA here is from genome assembly GCA_964532545.1 of uncultured Leptospiraceae bacterium. GTDB lineage: Bacteria > Spirochaetota > Leptospiria > Turneriellales > CAZHLC01 > CAZHLC01. Next base: position 9,522 of record CAZHLC010000079.1, read on the forward strand.
CCCTTTTCCGACAGAGTTGTTCGGCGAAGAAGGCGAAAAGCTGCGCAGTCAGGGTAATGAGTACGGTGCCACGACAGGCCGACCGCGGCGCTGTGGCTGGTTTGATGTTGAGGCCGTACGCCATGCCGCCCGGGTTAATGGTTTAACTGGCATTGCCCTCACCAAGCTTGATGTGCTTGATGGCTACGATCGTATTAAGGTGGCCATTGGTTATGAAGTTGATGGCAAAAGGCTGTCATATTTTCCGTCGTACTGCAAAAAAGATATAAAGATTCTTTATGAAGAATTTCCGGGTTGGAAAGAAGACATCAGCGGCGCACGCAAAGTAAAAGACCTGCCCAAAAATGCCCGCCGCTATATCGATGCCATCAGCAAATTCTGCGGCATACCGGTAAAATGGTTATCTGTCGGCCCCGGTCGAGATGCCTTAATTCGCTTGAAATAACTCTTCAAAGTCTCATAGCGGTCTTAAAGTGCAAGTTCGCGATCTATTCAAAACATACCGGGTTTTTACTGTTTCAAACCTGCTTTCGATGATGCGGGTGTTTCTGGTTCCTGTGGGTTGGTACTACCTCAAACATGTGCACGATGACCCTATTCACCGCCTTTATCTGGTGCTCATCGGTGCAGGCATGGTG
>CAZHLC010000080.1:0-10049 GCA_964532545.1 uncultured Leptospiraceae bacterium
CAATGGTAGTTATGATATTGGCGAACCCTTTCTTGACTTTGATAAGAACAGTGAGTTTACCCGTGGCTTCTTCACTTTCAGAGATTTTTACCCCGGCACCATCGAAGAAACTACTGATACCGATGGTACCGTTACCATTAACGTTCAAGTTCCCAATTTCTTCAACCTGCATGCTTTCGATATCAGATTTGACAACCCTAATGCGCCGCCAGCGGTTACCCGCGCCAAGCTCTTAGATACACTCAACGGCGTGCAGAACATGAACTTTGCTCAAGAGCTGCAAGATCTCAAGGCAGACATGATCAGCGGCTTTTATGATGAGACTACTGTTGATGAGCCCAGCGTTGACCGCGATAACAACGGCAGCATTGACGCTACCGAGTTTGTTGATATCAATGGCAACGGTGTTTTTGATAACAAAGACTATGCTGGTGAGCCCTATACTGACACTAACGGCAACGGCAGGTGGGATACTGGCGAGCCCTATACTGACACTGACCCAGACGACCTCACAGGCTCTGGCGGTTCGAATGGCCCGGTAACCCCCAATGCCAAATATGATGGCCCCATCTCAATGCGTTCAGTGGTGGCCTACTTCACCAACAAATTCAAAACCAAAATACAAGACATGAACTCAGACGGCAGGCTGGCCTTCACCACCAAGATGATCGATGACCTGCTGAACCCTAATTGTACTGATTATTCTCTGCCTATTGACAACTGTACCCCCCAGAACGTGCAGTATCTCACCGGGGCCATGTATGATGCCAGGCAGGCCTTTAATCAATACGTAGTGTTTGACCCCTTTGATCTGCGCGCGCTGAAGAATGTGGCGGGTAACTACCTGTACGACAGCAGAAATGATACTTACACTAACGTAGTTTCAAATTCAGCGCAGAAACTGGTGCCCATAATGAAGATTGGCACAGCCACACCTGGCAACTCTCAGGCCCAGTTAGACAGCATGATTAAGGCCTTCGCGCCCAATGGCTACATGCGCTATGTGCTGAAAGTAATGAAGCTTGATGAGCAGTACAATGCCTTCGACATTCTGAAAGATATGCGCACTCTGATGAATATGAAAGTCATCAGAGAGTGGGAACACAGCGGCACCCTCTGGTGGCAGCTGTCAGAAGTTCTCAGCCAGTTATCTGAACTTGCATACAAACAAAAAAATATGAATTGGAGTTTAAGCACCGATTACTACGGCAAGTTTGCCAACCTCTTTGAGTAATCATGGGCCGCCCCGGGCGGCCACCGACCTATGAGCCATGAACTTTGTGACAGAACTACATCTGTAATCTTATTATGAAGCGACTGAGCATTTCTGCGCTGGTTGTTCTATTATGGTCTGCCTCTGTGCATGCCAACCTGCCTGAAAGTTATGGCTATGGTGCCCCGACTATTGGTTTTTCAGGGGCCGGTGTAGCCCTGGTCAACGACTGGACGTCTACTTACTACAATATGGCCGGCCTGGCAGCACCCTCTCTGCGGCCAGACGTACGCAAGGTTCGAATTCGAAGCTCGCAGTCACAAGAAACCACCACAACCACCAATCGCCAGGGTACTAAAATTAAGCTGAAGCGGTCAAGACCCGTGACTCAGAATGAACGTATCGAGCAACCCCGCCACCAAATGGGTAACAGTATAATCTATGTTCTACCGATGATGAATATCAACGTTCAGGGTGATTCAGCGGTGGCGCAAGAGAACGCCCGCATTGCCAAACAGGGGCTCAGCTATGCCATGCTGAATGTGGGCATCGTGTTCGACTTTAGAACCCTGATGAATACCCCGAAAAATATTCCTATCAGGCTGGGGGTAGCCCTGGCTCTGAACCTTGATGGCTCACTCAGTCGCCTTACCGATCTGAGCCAGAAGGTGTATGACTTCAGAAAGCTGGGTCGTAACCCCCAGCGAATTTCAAATACCATCGGCCTCGGCGCCCAGGTATGGAAAGAACGCATCAGCATTGGCCTGGGCGTAACCAACCTGGCAAAGGGCGAAGGTAAGGCCTTTATTTCAAATGTGAACTTAGACCCCAATAACCCTCCCCAACCTGAAACCAAGGTTGATGTTAAGGGTTTCTCGGCCCCCCAGGCGGGCATTCAATACCGCCACCCCCTCAGCAGCAAAAGCAGTTTCTCTGCAGGGGTAGCCTACCGCGGTGAGGTATTTCTCAGTTCTGATATTGATGTAGATGCCACGCTGTTTATTCTTGGGCTGACCACCACATCACAGACCCGGATCATTACGTTTTATACACCCCATATATTTGTGGGCGGCTTTGGTTATATCTATAAAAACTATAAGTTTATGGCCGACATTGAGTACCAGATGTGGTCGAAGTTTCCTCTCAGTGAGACCCGCCAGAAATTTGAGCAGGCGCCTGGTTTTAAAGACATTATTTTTCCCCGCCTTGGGGTTGAGTACCCTATCAAGCTGGCCTTTCTACGTAAACTCAGAGTACGCGGCCGCAATGGTTATGCCCTGCAGCCAGCCTTTACACCAGATCAGAGTGGCGAGTCAAACTATCTTGATAACACCAAACACATTTTCTCGTTTGGCCTGAGTATGTTGATGCCTAAAAACGCAGTGATGAAACACCGCAGCCGCCTTGACTTTGCTTTTCAATACCAGCTATGGGCCAGCCGCACCAGTACCAAAACAGTACAAGACCCCCTGCCCGATGGCACCAACCAGCCAGACTACACCTACGGCGGAAATCTATTCTTGACAGCACTCGGCGTCAGCCTGAAGTTCTAATTAATGATCTTACTTCAGCTGCTTGAGGGTCTAGTTAGACTTCTCTGGTTTAAATACAAAAAGCTTTTTCTCATCATATTATCAGGGCCCCTCTTGATTGTATTCATGGTGGCCGTGGTCACTCCGATTTTTCTGCGCCATGTTGCATACAGCGTACCCGCAGAGCGTCAGGTTAAGCCAGCCTACAAAGCCGGTAGCTTTAAAATCAAATACACCGGTATATCAGGTTATGAAATCAGCAATGGCCAGACCACTGTACTGACCGACCCGGTGATCACCCGCCCTACTTTCAGTACACTGCTCTCGGGGCCCGTTGAAATCGATGAGGCCCTGGTGAAGAAAACCTTTCCCCGGGCTGATTATATCTTAATAAACCACAGTCACTTTGATCATGCCATTGATGCTGCCATCATTGCTGAGCACACCGGGGCCACCATTGTCGGTTCTGAAAACACTCTCAATCTGGCCCGGGCCCGCGGTATACCCGAAGCCCGCCTTATTCAAACCCGTGATGGGCTGGTGGTTACCCTGGGCAGCTTCAAGGTCACTATGGTCAAGGGCCAGCATGCGCCCATAGGGCCCATTGAAAACCCCATGAGTGGCTATCTCAAACCCGAAAAGAAGAAGCGCTGGTTCTGGCAGTATTACCTCGATGAAACCTACATCTTTCACCTGCAGGGCCCCAGACGTTCAGTATGGTTTCACCCCACGGTGCGCTATTACCCGGGTGAATATAAGAACCTCAGAGCCGATGTGTTAATTCACGGCGTTACGGGGGGATATAAATTTAAAAGATCAGAAATTCGTGAGGTACTCGAAACAGTGATGCCCCGGGTGGTGATTCCGTCGCACTATGATAACTTTTTTCAACCAGTGTCTAAGGGGCTGGCTCTGCTCCCCAGTACCCAGCTGCACAGTTTTAATAAGCTATTATCTGAAACCAACTTTAAGGCCGAAAACTTTGTGCTCGATTATAACGAGGCCTTTTACCTCAAATAACTTATTTGACCAGCATGGCCAGGCCAGAGAAAAGCATCAGCACATAGACAATCTGTAGAAAGCGCTGGGGCGACAGGCGTTTCTGCAATATTTCACCAACGAACAAACCCAGCAGCATCGCAGGGGCAAGCCATAGAGCAAGCTTCGATGTGGCCATGGTAAGATTACCTCTAAAGAATAGAACCACCAACAGGGTGGCATTGAGGGTCAGCCACACAATTGAAAGCTGGGTACGAAAGACCAGTTTATCGAGATTCAGACGGGCCGCATAATACACCAGAAAGGGCCCGCCGGCCGCAAACATACCATGGCTGAAAGCAGCCAGATATGGCCAGACTTGGTGAGCATCTTTCTGCCCCTTTTTCTTCATGGTAAACAGGCCATACGATGAAACAAAGATGACCAGCGCAGCAAAGGCATAGATGAGAAAGCCAGCGCTGAAATAAATTGAGCCAATCACCCCCACCGGAAACGCAATCAGAAAAGACGGAAACGTTAGTTTTTTCAGAACCTGTAGGTCGATTGAAGAGGCATAACCAAAGACCAGGTAGCCGGTAAAAAAAATGTTCTGCGACAAAATGATGGGCAACATATAATCGGCCGAAAAAAACAGGCCACCAAAGGTGAGGGTGATCATATTACTGCCGAAGCCCGTTACCGTCTGGGTGAAGTAGGCAAAAGAAAGAATGCTGAAGAATATTACCGTTTCTTCAGTCATTTGGCCAGCTCGTTTTCATAGAGCCGCAGCATGTCGTCACCAAAACAGGCAAAGATCACCTCTTCAATCTCAGCATGCTGCTCACAGAATGTGCGACACTGGGCCACAGCCACAGGTACCGCTTTTTCAGGTGGGTAGCCATATACACCACAGCTGATCGCCGCAAAGGCAATGCTTTTGAGACTATTTTCAACTGCCAGCATAAGCGAACTCTGGTAGCAGCTGCCTAAAAGCTCTTCTTCGCCCTGGTTGCCACCATGGTAAACTGGCCCAACTGTATGTATAACATGCCTGGCCGGCAGCCCATAGCCTCTGGTGATTTTAGCAGAGCCGGTTTTGCAGCCACCGAGGGTACGGCATTCGGCCAGAAGTTCTGGGCCAGCAGCCCGGTGAATAGCACCATCGACCCCGCCCCCACCCAGCAGGGTCTCATTGGCCGCATTGACGATGGCGTCGATCTGCAGCGTGGTGATGTCTGCTGAAACAGCCTTAAGGGTTGCCATTAGTCAGCATGTCGTGCACAGACGCCGCTGCAAGATTTATAGTCACTACAGCTTACCAACAGACTTTTCAATTGGTTTGCTTAATGGTAGACGACGCCCCATACCAAGCAGCGCCAGCAGGTTGGCCGGTTTCAGAGCCTCTGAGTTCAATTTTAGAGCCACGATGCCCAGTAAGACCAGACCGATGCCCGCAAACTGCAGTTCACTGATGGTTTCACCCAGCAAGAACGTGGCAAAGCCCACGCTGAAGATGGGGCTACTCGAATTCAGTACCACGGTGCGGGCGGCCCCCAGCTTCTTGAGCCCGTAAATAAAACACAAGAAGGCAATAAAACCCGAGAAAACCGAGAGCAACAGAATCAGCAACCATGTTTCAAGCTCTGTAGGATAGCTGATAAAAGGCAAAAGGGGTAAGAGTAGCCCGTTGATAATGATCACACTCAGAGTTGTCATCTTCAGGGGCGACATGTCACTCACAATGCCGGCCGTCTTAACATTATAGTAGCCAAAGGTTGCTGCAGTCAGAATACCCAGAATGATACCTATGGTACTGAGGTCAAAATCGGCACTGCCAATTTTTAACAGCAATGCAATGCCGGCAAAGGTCATAACAAAGGCCAGTACCTTCTCGCTACTGATGCGTTCACCCTGCAATGCCATGAGCAGAAAGGCAAATACAGGGTAAGAGTAGAAAATTACCGATGCCACGGCTGCCGGCAGATAGGCCAATGTGAAGTATGATAAAACAGCTGTAGCAAACAGGCCAAAGATGGTGACGTGAGTGATTTTCAAAAAGCGCGCCTTTGAAAACTTCAGGCCCTCACGGCCCTGGGTCAACAGCAGGGCCCCGACAAACATCGGGGTGGCAATCATACCCCGCAAAACAATCAATGAGAGGGCATCAAGCCCGGTTTCGAAAATCATTTTTACCAGTACAGACTTCAGGCCGAAACCAATTGAAGCTACCAGTACCAGTAAGAAGCCCGCAGGCATTCTATCTTTCACTTTTGTCTCTCCTTGTTTTATATTACGTTCTATGCAAAAAAAAAGGCCATGGTTTTCTGCCATGGCCCTTCTCTTCAGCTGTTAATACTTCTGTATTAAGATCAGGCCACAGCTTTACCTCTGCTAAACCAACGCAGTGCTTTTACAGCGTGATGTTTAATGCCTGACATTCGTAACATTATTGCAAAAGAAATTAACAAAGTTTGTCAACCTTGACCACTAAAGATGAGACATTACCGAAAAAACTAAAAATGACCTTACCCATGGCCTGCTTTCGTATAACAATGGGTTGACGCCAACAAGTTTAAACTGAATCAAGAAACCTCATGAACCGGCTACAGCCCTTTATACTTCCCCTGTTGACTTTTGCTGCTTTATTATTGGCCTTCATGGGCCTCAGTCGCTTTGATTTTGACTGGCATTCATGGGCCCCGGCCAGCTGCATGCCCGACGACTGTTTCTGTGAACTTATTCGTAAAACCAGCACAGTCTGGCAGTGGGCCAATTCATGGTCAAACTTCTCATTTGTATTTGTGGGTGTGATGATGTGGGGCTCTTACCGCGCCACCCGGCGCGAATCAGAACACGCCAGAAACTTCATGAATGATAACCCGCTGTTTTCTGCCACCTATATCATTGCCGTTGTTTTAATCGGGCTAACCAGCTGGTTTTACCACGCCTCACTGAGTTTTGTAGGCCAGTGGTTTGATAACCAGTCTATGTATCTACTGGCACTCTATATTATTTTCTATAATCTTACCCGCTCACAGCGTATGCGCCCCGAATCATTTCTATATGCCTATTTATGGGCCAATATCGCCTTTGGCATTCTGCAATTGTATTTTCCTGAAGCGCGGCGCTTTATGTTTGCCGGCCTGCTGGTTCTGGCCCTGGTTTCAGAGGTGCTGATTCGCCTGAAACAAAAACCCCAGATTCACAGCAATTACCTCTGGGGGGCCCTGGGCTCGATCATCGCAGCCTATGTCATCTGGGTACTCGACCGCGAAAAAATACTTTGCGAACCAGCCAGCCTGCTGCAGGGTCACGCAGTGTGGCACATGCTATGTGCCCTGTCTGCCTGGTTCATGTTCATATATTTCAGTTCAGAAGAAAAAAATACAAAACTAAGGAAAAATCATGTCGGTTAAGAAATTTAAACTGCCTAATAAGGGCCTGAGTGAAAAAGATCTCTTTAATGAGATGAAAGAGAAAAGAAAAGAAGATGCCCGCTGGCAAGAGGGCAAAACTTTCAGCCTGGTATTCTACCCGGGCGCTGAGGCTCTTTCGGTTTTGAAAAAGGCATATCTTGAGTTTTTCTCAGAAAATGCCCTGAATCCCACGGCCTTTCCCAGTTTGCGCCAGATGGAAACTGAAGTCGTGGCCATGACCGCTAACCTGTTTAACCCCACAGGCAAAACGGCCGGCAGCATGACCTCGGGGGGTACCGAAAGTATATTACTGGCGATCAAGACCTGCCGCGATTACTACCGCAAAAAAAGACCAGATATCACTGAACCTGAGGTGGTTATGCCCACCAGTGCCCACCCGGCCTTTGATAAGGGCTTTCACTACTTCGGCCTCAAGGTAGTTAAGGTTCCGGTAAAAAATGATTACCTGGCCGATGCCAAAGCGATGGAATCTGCCATCACCAAAAACACCATCATGATCATTGGCTCGGCCGTCTCATACCCCCAGGGGGTGGTCGACCCCATTAAAGAGTTATCAAAAATTGCCCAGAAACATAAACTCTGGCTGCACGTTGATGCCTGCATCGGTGGTCTGGTGCTGGCCTTCAAGCGCCAGTTGGGTAAGAAGGTTCCTGATTTTGATTTTAAACTGCCTGGCGTACATTCTCTTTCAGTTGACCTGCACAAATATGGTTATGCCGCCAAGGGCGCCTCGGTCATTCTCTATAAAGACAGTGAGCTGCGACGCCACCAGTTCTTTGTAACTACAGACTGGCCCGGGGGAATATATCCCTCACCGACGGTGACTGGTACCAGACCCGGGGGTGCCATCGCTGCAGCCTGGGCGATCATGAAATTTCTAGGTGTTGACGGCTATAAGAAACTGACCCGCGACCTGCTCGATACCACCGACAGTATCAAAGATGCCGTGGCGCAGATACCCGGGGTTAAAATTCTGGGTGAGCCGGCCATGACCATTATGGGCATGGGTTCAGATGAGCTCGATGTTTACCAGATCGGTGACCACCTGCTTGAGCGGGGGTGGATGCTTGACCGCCAGCAAAACCCGGCCTGTCTGCATTTAACCATCAGCCCGGCTCACATTGAAGCCAAAGAACGTTTTATTCAAGATTTGCGCTGGGCGGTTGACGAAGCCCGCAAATCAAGCGCCGGCAAAAAAATGGATAGTTTTCAAGTGGGTCTGGTTTCGACTCTGGCCAGGGTACTGCCTAAGCCGGTCACCACCAAGCTGATGAAGGCGGCCACGAAGGCCACCACCAGCAAGGGGGGCGCGAAAAAATCTGCGGCCATGTATGGCATGATGGGTGCCCTACCGAACAAGGGTGATGTGAAAGAAATGGTGCTCACCTTTATGGATAAAATGTTTTCACCCTAGGCCGTGGCCCCAAGGCTCACGATCGATGATCTTTTTATAGCCTGCAGTCTGTTCAACATGTTTGTAGCCGGGCTGCTGGCCCTGGCCCCGCTAATCGGTAAAAAGCGCGGGGTGCGCAACTGGGCAGTTTTTGCCCTGTTTACCATTCTAGCGGCGCTACAGGGCATGACCTATCTGCTGTTCTCAGGGCGTGATCTGGCCCACCCCGAATTCTTTCGTATTACATCACCCCTGTTGTTTTTACTGGGGCCGGCCCTCTATGCCTGGTACCAGTCTTCTTTCGTAGAGCACTTCAAACTGCGCTATGACCATCTCTGGCATCTGGCCCTTGCTAGTATTGCTGTGACCGCATTGCTACCCTTCTACCTGGCGAGCTTTGAAACCAAACTGGCAGCAGTGCAGGCCCTTAAACAGAAGCAGCTGCACTGGCACGATATTTTTGAAGGCGGTGGCTTTGGCGCCTTTGGCGTTTATCTGATCTTCATGCTGGCCAGGCTGCGCCTGCTCTGGGGCAACCCCAAATCGCGTTACTTCTTTTTTCTGGTAGGCTGCTGTCTGCTGGTGCTCACTTTGCACCTGGCTGGTTTTGCCCTGGGTGCCATGATACTGCGCAAGCTGGGTGCTCTAATTGTCAGCGTGATTCTAATTATCAGCTTTCTGGTGGCAGTAAACAGCCCCCAGTACTTCGATGAGCTGCGTCAGGCCTTTCAAAAAGAAAAATACCTGCGCACCCTGATCAGTGCCGATGATGCACGCCATCTCGAGACCACTCTGCGCAAGAGCATGCAGGTTGAGTTTCTCTACCGCGAACCCGATTTGAGCCTGAAAACCCTGGCCGACAAACTCAAAGTCAGCAAACACCAGCTCTCTGAATATCTCAATACCCGAGAAAACCAGAATTTCACCAGCTACCTCAACGGCTTTCGTATAGCCGAAGCTAAAGAAAAACTGCGTACTGAAGCTGATAAAAGTATTCTTACAGTGGCCTATGAGGTAGGCTTTAATTCAAAAACCTCATTTCAGCGGGTTTTTAAACAAATTACCGGGGTTACCGCCTCAGAATTCCGTGAAACCCATAAAAATTAGGGGCCAAACTATCGTTTGGCCCGCCATAAACCCCTGATTTGTCTAATATGGGGGCATGTTTGAACAAGATCTCTTCACCATCGGGGCCATTGTTTTTGCCCTGGTTACCATAATCGACCTCATTGTGAGCTATCTGCGCCGCGATGGCCACTATGAAATTAAAGACAGCGCGGCTTCTGTGGGTGTATTACTGGTTGGCTTTTTAAGTAAGCTGATTCAGGGGGGAACCTTCACCGCTTCACTCTATTTCTTCGAGAAATATGCCGTTTTAAATTTTGGCACTGGCATTCTGGCCTGGGTGGGCTGCTACCTGGTGATGGATTTTTTGCAGTATATGCGCCATTATCTGGGCCATCGTTTTCGCCTACTCTGGTGTGGCCATTCGGTGC
>CAZHLC010000081.1:0-10039 GCA_964532545.1 uncultured Leptospiraceae bacterium
GCTCTGGGCAGTTGAAGAAGAGCAGCCGGCCACAATGCGGGTTCACTTGGTGACCATTGGCCCACTGAAAAGTGTGACCAGTGCCTGGGGCCATACCGGTCTGCGCTTCAGCTTCGCAGCAACAGGCCAGCAGGTTATGTTTGATTTTGGCCGCTTTTCTTTTGGCAAAGATTTTGCCAGGCGCTATCTCTCTGGCAAGAAGTCTTTCTGGTTGGGCCGGGTCAGCTGGCAGCGGGCTGTAAACCGCTTCAGTAAAATGAATCGCGATATTTATGTTCAAGAGCTGAAGTTTGCCCCTGAGCAGGCCCAGAAACTGTTTAATGAGCTGAGCCAATTGGCAGCCGGGCCCGGGCGCTTTTACTATTACAATCATATGAACAATAACTGCACAACCAAGGTGCGCGATTTTATTAATACCTATCTCGATGGTGGCCTGCAGAAATTGCTGGCCCCCCAACCTACTGGGCGAACCTTCAGGCAGAGTTCGATTGAATGGTCGGCCTATAACCCCTGGGTTTATGTGGGGCTCAATCTGATTATGAATGCAAAGCTCGATGCAAACATGACCCGCTATGATGAATTGTTTCTACCCATTGACCTGATGAATGGGCTCGATTTTTACCAGAAAAAGACCAACGATGCAAGAGTAGGGCCCATTGAAACAGTTTACCAGGCGCGTAATCTCAATGATAATCATTTTTTCAGCTGGCTGCTGTTCTATGTGATTCTCGCTGCAGTGGTTCTACTTTTCTTTTATCCGGTGGTTTTTCACAAACATCGCCTGGGCAGTATTCTACTGCCCATCTGGTATATAACGTTTTCGTTGATCGGGCTGTTATTGCTGGCTGGCTGGTTATTCTCAAACCAGCCTTTTCTCAGCCAGAATCTCAATTTGCTGGCGTTTAATCCGCTGTTGATTTTTCTGTTGCCCCTGCATGTTCTGTATACCGTGGGTAAGCTCTCTTTTAACCGCTGGGTGCGCAGCGTTGAAATTGCGGCCTGCTCACCACTGGTAGGGTTTATTGTGATGATATTCTTTTACCAGTATAGCTGGCCCTACGTGCTTTTTTCACTGCTGCTCTCGGGCTCAATGGCTTCTTATGTCTATCTTAGAGGCCCTCGAAGAGTTTACCAGGGTTGAGTAACAAACATGGCGCTGTTCTGATATAAAAATCCCTCATGTAAATACTGCACAAGGGCAACCGCATGCTGACCACCGTGAAAACGGGCGCGAAAGGCAAGCTCACCGGTTTTGCCGTTGTAGTGGTATTTAATGGGCGGGTTTAAACCAATGAACTTGCGGCCAAAGCTGAGAGATAGACGGCTCTTATCAAGACCGGGGGCAATCTGAATACGAATCAGCTGGTTGTTTTTAATGAAGCTGCCAGGCTTTGGCTGTACACTTCTCAGTTTCAGACCGCGCACATCGACCCGGCTTTGAAAATCAAGCAGTGAGTGCTCACCCATAACTACGTAGCGGGTCAGCAGAAAACGGTTGTCACCGGCATAGTTACTTCCCGGAAAAACCGTAAACCCAGCCCGGTAGCCATTGCGCTGCAGCGCGCTCTGGCTGTCTTTATTGAAGCTGCCAAAGGGGTAGGCAAAAACATTGGGTGATACCGCTAGATTCTTTTTCAGGGCATCATGGGCTTCTTTCACCTGCCAATTCTGTTTTTGGTATTTCAGGCGGCTTAAGTGAGGGTGATTGAATGAATGGCTGTAAATTTCATGACCGGCTTTTTTCAGCTGTTTCAGGTCTTTGTAGGTCAAAAACTTCTTTTTGCCCACCATGGCGGGTATGACAAAGATCGCTGCCTTGTAACCTGCCTCGCTTAATACCTTAGCTGCAAAATTTTTTAAACCATCAACGCCGTCATCAAAGGTGATTACAATGGGTTTGGCTGGCAGGTTGGGCTTTTTGTTCTCTATGTATTGTAAAAACGTCTGGGTAGAAATGGTCTGAAAACCCTGAGCTTTGAGCCAGCTTATCTGTTGTTTAAAGCTTTCAAGGCTGACAATGAAAGGGTTACCTGCGTTTACCTGTTTGGCCGGTACGATCTGGTGATAGCATAATACCGTTATACCGTTCTGGGCTACCCAGCTAGAAGCCCCGGCCTCGCTGCCACTTTTAGCCCAGAGTATATTAAAAAGAAGTAAAAATGCGGCTAAGTGTCTCACTGCTGCTATTATCGTAAAATTCCTGGTTTTTTTAGGGTAAAAAAGGCCTTTCTGCCGAAAAACAGCTATGGTTGAACAGCATAATATTCGCATCATACCAGTAGTCAGGTACAGCAATACATTAAAATACCGCTGCCACTGTATACGCTTCGATGTCGAAAATTTTACCAATGAAAAAATCTCTTTATTCAGAGGCAAGATTGCCCATTTATTAGAGCAGCAACCCACCAATCTGGCCCTTGATTTTGTCAAAGTAGAGCATATTGATGCAGGTGGCATTGAATATCTGGTTTTATTAAAAAGAGAAGTAGCCAGCTATGGCGGAAATCTAATTCTGTACAACATCAAAAGCAAACTTTATCGTCTTCTTGAGATGACTCAAGTGACCCGATTAATTAATATCCACCAAGACAGCCTCGCCCTCAGTAAGAAGCAATACCTTGCCTCATGAGTCGCTTCGTTGCCATATTCTCTGGTGTTATGTTGATCGCACCCCTCGGGGCCCAGAGTCTTGAGACCCTGCGCCGCCAGGGGCGCTATGAGGCGGCCATCAAGCTGGCGCAGAAAAACAACGCCCCCCCCCTTAAGCTGGCCACTCTTTACCTTGATGTTGACCGTTTCGATGACGCCCTGACGATTTTTAAACAGCACTGTAAAACTGAAAATGCAGTCTGCCAGAACCAGTGGGGCGTTACCCTGGTTGCTACTGGCAAATATCGCAGGGCCTGTTCTTTTTTAATCAATGCCGTGGCCAGCTCACCCCATAACGAAGCCTACCATGCCAATCTGGCCCTCTGCTATGATTACCTCAAACAGTTCAAGCAGGCAGCCCAGCATTACAATCGAGCATTGAAGCTGGCACCCGATAACAAGATTACCCATTTGAACTATGCAGCCTTTCTTATTCGCCGTAAACAGTTTCATCAGGGGCGCACGATTTTAAATGAACTGCTGGCTAAAGACAAGACTTTGTTCTTTGCCCACCTTTATCTGGGCATCAGCTACATGCAGACTTCTGATTATCAGCAGGCTCTGACTCACCTTAACCGGGGTATTCAGTTGAACTCGACCCATTTTGATCTTTATATTAACCGCGCCCGGGTTCGCTACAAGCTGGGCAGCAAGCGCGGCGCCTTGATGGATCTTGAGCTCGCTGAAAAACTTAAACCCTACAATACGCAGATCATGCCTCTGCGTGCCATGATGCAATAATGAAGATACTCTTTGTTCTTTTCGTTCTCACTCTACCACTGGCAGCCCAGAGCTATTTTGAAAAAAAATTCATGGAATATGGTATTCTGCAATACCCCTCAGTTAAAAAGCGTACCAAACAGAAAACCGGCAGTGGCACTGGCAATCTCAGCTGGTTAGACCAGGCAGGCAAAGAAAGCAACAACCTGTTTCTTACACCTATTCAGAATGAAGTGCTTTCTTTGACCGTAAAGAATACGATGGTTAAAAAAACCAAATTGCGCTTCGATGCCCGTTGCAGCGATTGTGAGGGTATCAGGTTGTATTACCCGCGCAGGCCCTTTGTTATCAAGGCAGGTAGCCAGCACAGCGTACCGGTGCAGTTTCGTTTTCACAAAGGCCGGCAGAAAACCTACCGTGTTGAGTTCTTTCTGCTTGATCAGAAGGGTGATATTATCAGCACGGTGCAGGCCACCGTTAGGCCTATTTAATACCCATTAGACGCAGGCGCCATCGTTCAAGGCGCCGTATATTTGTTAAGATGCCGGGTTCGGGCCCCTCAAAGGGGTCAACCAGGGCAGTTTTAAAACCATTTTTATTGCCACCGACAATATCGGTCAGGGCGCGGTCGCCCACCATGAGGCACTGCTCTGCGGGCAGGTCTAGCAGCTGCAGCGCACGCTGAAAACCCCTTGCCGATGGTTTTTTCATACCCGGTTCAACCACCGGTACATCGAACATTTCTGTTAACTGGTGGTAACGTAGCTCATTACAATTTGAATAGAGTATGACTTTAAATTCTTTTTTCAGTTTCTGGTAGGTGGCGGCAATTGGCTCATAAAGCTCAGGGGCATGATGTACAGTCAGGGTATTGTCTACATCGAGGGCGATGCCCCTGATGCCGGCCTGTTTCAAATGGGCAATGTCTAGATGGTTGATGTCGGGCACATGAACCCAGGGGCGAATGTGGCAGCCGAGGGCCAGACGGCCCAGGCCCACAGTATAGGCGGCGATAACTTTCAGCACAAGACAATTTGATTTTTTTAGCAGGGCTGTCAATGCACAGGTGGTAGGGGGGAACCATCAGCCCATGAAAAGCGTCATTCTAAAGACAAATGAGGTTACCATGAAGAAACTAAAGAAGAGGTTGATTTTTATTTTAGTACTGCTGTTTGGCTACGGCACATATATTGCTCTTTTGAGCTATAGTATGAAAAAGCAGCAACAGACTCTGCTGCCCATGGTTGAAATGCTTGAGTAGTTATTTCAGTCTTTTAACAGAGCGGTGGTTAATGACCGCAAATAGGGGCTTTTTCAGCTCACGATAAGGGCGCTTGACCTTTTTATCGAGTTCAATGAACAAGTCAGGAATTCTGAATTTTTCCCAGTGCCACTGGGCAAAAGAGCCTGTGACCGGGTAGGCGACCACGCTCCAGCTTTTTTTGATGGTGCGAAACTTAACGTGTTTAAGAAAAACCCGCTGTAGACCCATGGCCCACTTTGACTCTTTTTTGCCATCAATCACCCGACCGCAGCAGTGAAAGTTGATCACCAGTTTGATCTGCTTCTGGTATTTTTTAAAGACCCATCGCAGGGCCCTGGTTTCTGGTTCAGAAAAGGGTTTTGGCCCACCGCCGCTTTTGAATTTGGTTTCATTCATTACCGTGCGGCGCTGCCAGTTCTTGGTGCCAAAGTTTCGGTTGATGTCAACCTTGCGGTGGTTCAGGCGATCGTTTTTAAGGTGGCCATCGACGTTCAGCAGGGGTACAAGCCACAGCTGCACATGGCGGGGTATCAGCCGTCTGTTGCGGTCAAGATCGCGTTTCATTTTTCGCATAATACGAACCGCCTGTGGTTCGTTGCCGTGAATTCCCCCAATAAAGAAAATAATGGGTTTATTCTGGTAACCATAGCGGTACATACTGATGTTTCGCCTTTTGACTGTTTTGCCAATAATCACCCGCTGGCCTCTGAAAAAGCGTACTTTCTTTTTAGTCTTCTCAGCAACCTTTGCTTTAGCTGTCTTCTGAACTTTTTTTGCATACACAAAGCTGCCCAGTGAGACCAGCAGCAGCAGATAAATCAAACGCATGGCACAGGCTGAAATCGTACGGTTGCAGGTCAAGAATAGCTTACTGCTTGAAACATGGTTTACGCCTACAAAAGATTTTTCAGCCTGCTGAAGCTCTAGTTATTCAAGAAGGAACTTATATGAATCTATTCTCCGTAAAAGACAAAGTGGTAATTATTACAGGCGCCAGTCGGGGTATTGGGCGGGCGCTGGCCGAGGGGTTTCTTGAGGCCGGTGCCATTGTCTATGGTACTGGTTCGCGCCCCGAATCAATAGAGTGGATGTCAGAGACAGACATCAACGGCCGGGTCGCTGATGTCACAGATACCGACTCAATGCGTGATCTGATTAAAAATATTCACAAAGAGCATGGTCGCATTGACAGCCTGATCAATAACGCCGGGGTTTCATCGACCACCCCGGCCTCAGCTTTCAAAGAAGATGAAATCGAAAAAATTATCAATACTAATTTCAAGGGCGTGTTCAGAGCCTGTCAGGCCTACTATAAAGTACAGAAAAAGGCCGGTGGTTGCATTATCAATGTAGGCTCAATACTCGGGCTGGTTGGCACCTCTCTGGCTTCAGTTTACTGTGGCACAAAGGGGGCGGTGGTGCAGATGACCAAGGCCCTGGCCATTGAATGGGCGGGCAATAACTTCAGAGTTAATGCCATTCTGCCTGGCTTTATTGAAACCGATATGACCGAGGGCATGCGCAGCCGGCCCCAGGTACTTGATGGGGCTCTGCAGATGATTCCCATGAAAAAGCTGGGCCAGCCCCGCGACCTGCTGGGCGCAGCCATATATCTGAGCTCTGATGCAGCCAGCTACATGACCGGCCAGAACATTGTTGTTGATGGGGGTATGACCGCCTGGTAGTCTACCATGCCTGAGCTGCCCGAAGTTGAAACCGTCAGACTCAGGCTGACCCCCCAGGTTAAGGGTAAAAGCATCATTAAAGCCAGGGTCATCAATGCAGCCCTGCGACAGCCTGTGACCCGGGGCTTTGCCCGCAAAATTGCCGACCATACCATTGAAGATATCGAACGCCGGGCCAAGTATCTTCTAATCAGACTCAGTGGTGGCCTCAGCTGGCTGGTACATCTTGGTATGTCGGGCCGGTTGCATTATTCAGCCGAAGGTCTGAAGCCGCAGAAATACACCTGCGTCTGGCTGCAGCTGCAAGATGGCAGCACCATTCTGCATAATGATATCAGGCGTTTTGGCCTGTCGCTTCTGGGTGACGACCACAGCTTTGCCATGTTGCAGAGCCTCGGGGTTGAACCTCTTGAGAGTGAATTCAGCGCTTCTTACTTATTCAAACAGACGCAGAAAAGTACGCGCACCATTAAGAATCTGATTATGCACCAGCCGGTGGTCGTAGGGGTAGGAAACATCTATGCAAACGAAGCACTGTTCTTATCTAAAATTCTACCGACTCGTAGATCGAACGAAGTAAGTAAACCTGAAGTGCAGCGCCTGGTGCGCAATATCAAGAAGGTTCTGCATGAGGCTATTCACGAAGGTGGCAGCTCGATTAACGATTTTTTAGACTCTGAAGGTGCCAGTGGCTCGTATCAAGACCATTTTCTGGTATACAGTCAAGCAGGCCGGCCCTGCACAAAGTGTAAAGGTACCATCGAAAAAATTACCCATGATGGGCGCAGCTCGTTTATATGTCGCAACTGTCAAAAATAGTTTTATCTCTACTGGTTCTATATGGTTGTGGCAGCACATCACAGGTACGCAAACCCCGCTACCTTGCTGACTTGCTGGTGAAACCAGCAGAGTTGCCTGCCGGTTTTAAGCTCAGCAAAAAAACCATTTGCCAGTCGAGTGGTGCCACCCGCCTTTTTGTGGGGCAGCCGCCAGTGTATTTTTCAAGCAAAACCGCCCAGGCATTTGAAAACGAACACGGGGGCCGCTGGGTTGTATACTACTTTGAAGCAGGCTTTAACCTTGCAACGCGCCACCGCAGCCAGCTGATGAATTTTATCAGAGAAGGTGAGCGTCGCTCGCTGTTTCAACCTGAAGAATTGATTTTTTTCGACAGGTTTTTGCTGGTTCTATGTAATGGTTTTGCCAGCCCCATGCGACGCTGGTACCTGAACCATTTAAGAGACAGGTTTGCTATACAGCCAGCAGTGTCGCCGGCAGTTTATGGGCCAGAACTTGAGTTGGCGGCTGCTCTTTACTGGGCTGGCCAGAATAAACAGAGTTACAGTATTCTCAATCAAATGGGTGAACGTAATGTCTTTGCTGAATTTCTGAAAGCCGAAATAACTCTGCAACGCCGTGATTTTGTCAGAGCCGCTGCCGGTTACCAGAAAGTACTGCAGATGCACGGCCAGCAAGACCGTCTCGCCTGGGCAGCTCATCATGGCCTTGGTCTGTCATTGGCATCGACGGGTCGAATCAGCCAGGCCTTGAAATCTTTTGCCGAAGCCAACAGCTGGGCTGAACAGCAGAAGCTTACTCATCTGCAGGCCATTGGTTACTATGATACCGCCTGTGCCTATGCTGAGCTGGGGCGGGTAAAACTGGCCCTCGATTATTTAGAGAAAAGCACAGCCCTCGATATTCGTTTCAAGAAAATGGCAGCGGCTGATAAATCGTTAAAAAAACTGCAGGGTAATAGAAGGTTTAAAGAAATCACCGGCCAGGGGTCTTAGCCCCGGCCAGCATTATTGATCAGCTGTTTAAGAGATTACGAATGTTTTCGGCACGCAGTTTGCTGAATAGATCATTTGACTGCAGAATATCTTTGACGATTTCTTTTGAACTGAGTTCTTCTGCGCCTTCAACCAGGCCAGATGAAAGAATGTTTTCAAGCTCGACCTGTTTTTTGCGCGCATCGGTTGCGATATCGCGATTCTGCTGATCAAGCAGGTTCAGCAGCTGGTTCTTACCTTCGGCTGCAACCATGTGTTTTTCAAGCTGGCCGCGAAACTCACTGCCGCCGCTGCGAAAGTTTTCTTGCATAAAACGGCGCAACTCTTCTTGCCAGTTGCTATCACCAGCTTCATTAAGAAACGCAATCTGTGCCTGATTGTATGTGATCTGGCTCTGCATTTCTTTTAAATCGGCCTGAATTCCCAGAACTTTGCTACGCAGACGATCGAGGCTTATATTGCCTGCGCCGCGCATCATGTCATTTTTCAGGGTATCTGCCAGCCCTGCATTTTTTTTCAGATCTTTACCCAGATTTTTCTGGTTAATGTTGTTCAGGTAGCTCAGAAGCTCACTTTTTTTAATATCCATACTAATCACCGCCCTCCTGTGGCTGAGGTTGAGTGTTCAACTCTGAAGATACATCTCACCTATGGGACATAATTCGGCCTTTTTCGCGAATTCATTAAGCATTTTTTTACGGGTTTTTTTACTTGTCATTGGGTGTGAGAAGCTGATTGACACTTACTTATGAAAGCTGCTTTGGCCCTGACAATTGCTATCTTCTTTGTGGCAGGTTGTGGCAAAGGGGGTCAGAAATGGCAGAGCCACGAGGGCAAATTCTCTTATCTTGGTGAGCTGGCCGAAGCCGATCGTACCTTTTTTGCTGACTTTTATGGTAATGTTGGCAAATATGTAGGTGAAAAGAACAGCAGCAAGATGCTCAGCTTTTTTTCAAAGGCCTTTGTGGGCCAGCAGGGCGAGAGCCTGACCCAGGTGCAGAAAAACCTGCCCGCTGCCTACAATCAGGTAAAATCAATGGCCTACGATGTTTCGCAGGTGAGGCTCACTGTTGAGGGGCCCAAAAATCTCATCGCAGAGCACGTTTTTCGCACCACAATCACTCAGGCCGATTCACAGGTTGAAAAATCTCAGGGCAAAGAGAGACTTTACTGGCGCAAAGAAGCCAACCAATGGAAAATTCTACATTGGGAAACTAACCCCTGATTCGTCTTTTAAGTAAATAATGAGAACTGCACTGGCTATAGTTCTTTTTGCTGTTTCTGTCTTATCGGCAAAAACAGACTCACAACTGCCTGAGGTTGCCGGGGCTAAAGATTCAATTCTAAACAAGGGTTTCTTCTATTATTACCAGGGGCTGCAGGGGCGGGCCACCCGGGCCGACCGCTTTAAGAAAGCCAGCCGCTTTTTTCAAGAGTATCTTGAACGTTTTGGTGATCATGAGGTTCCGCTGCGCTACCTGGGCAAGATGTCATATTTTCAGGGTGATAACAAGCAGGCACTTTCGTACTTAAAACGTGCAGTTAAGGTCGATGGCAGAAGTATACCTTCATACCTGCTGATCGCAGATATTTACATCAAACTTAATGATGAGAAGAACACCATCAATACCCTTGAGAAGATTATCAAAATCGACAGGTTTCATTTACGTTCAATTGTTCTGTTAGGCCGTATCTATCAGGGCCGCAACAAACAGCGCAAGGCCAGCTTAATGTTCAAACGTCTGATACTGGCGGTAAATAAACACGGCGGGGTGAACCAGCGCCTGCTGCGCGATGCCTATGCCGGCCTGGGTAATTATTACTATCAGGTTTCGAACTATGGTAAATCAATCGAATACTACAAGAAGTTGCTTGAGCTTGACCCCCAGAACCTGCGTATTCTTCTTATACTGGGTGAGCTTAACAAA
>CAZHLC010000082.1:0-9984 GCA_964532545.1 uncultured Leptospiraceae bacterium
GATGAGCTGGCCCGGGTGGCCGATGCTGAGGGTATCGCTGGTTTCATAACCACGGTCACACTCAAGGTGCGACCAGTTTTTGCTGAAAAGAATATTGCCCTTGTTTATGACAGCCCCGCCCAGTTGGCAGCGGGCGTGCAAGACCTGTTTGAAAAAAAGCTGCCCTTGTTTTCAGCAGCCTTTATCAACCCCGATATGGTGAAGATGAAAAACATGGCGCCGCTGCGCACTCATTACGGTCACCCCGTTGAAGAGCGTGTAGAGTTGGCCGAGAAATACACCCTTCTGGTAACTTACGCAGAGAGCGATGCGGCAGCTGTTGAAGCCTGGGCGCATAGTTCAGGTGCAGAGCTGCTTGATCAGCACCTGGCCGACCATGAATGGCAGCAGCGTTTTCGTATCATGAAAATTAAACGGCTGGGCCCTTCGTTCGTACCCTCAGAAGTTATTCTACCAGCCGAGAATCTTGAGACCTTTCTCAAAAAAGTCGAAGCCAAAATCAAGCGCACCTTTGCTTTTGAAGGCATGCTGTTACAGTCGGGTGAAAAAGCTGAAGTAGTAGTGTTAGGATTTATTCCCGCTGATGAGCGCCGTTTCAGCTTCAGCTTCATCTACCCCCTGGCGCTGAGTGTCATCAAGTTTGCTGAGAAGCTGGGTGGGCGCGCCTATGCCACGGGTTCATACTTTGCCCACAAGGCCCGCCGTATTCTGGGCGATGTGGTGGTGACTGAGCTGAGAGGTGAAAAAAGCCAGCATGATCGTTTTAATCTGATGAACCCGAAGAAGGTGATTCGCTCGGGCCTTCTGGGTCTGGTTATGCCACTGGCCCAGCTGTTTGAACCCATGCTGCGCATATTTGCCAATCAGTTACCAGAGCGTATTGGCGAGCGTATCGAAAAGAAGTCGGTACGTGATATTCCGCCCGATGTATCGTGGTATGCCTATGCCTGTTCGCAGTGCGGCTATTGTATTGATGAGTGTGACCAGTTCTACGGCCGGGGGTGGGAATCTCAGAGCCCTCGAGGCAAGTGGTTCTGGCTGCGCGACTATATCGAAGGTAAAGCTGACTTTAACCAGAAAATGGTAGATTCGTTTCTGGTGTGTACCACCTGCGAGCTCTGCAACGATCGCTGTTCGGCCAACCTGCCCATAGAACCCTCATGGATGAAGCTGCGTGGCCAGATGATTCATGAAGATAAACGTATGACCTTTCCCCCGTTTGAGATGATGAATGCGGCCACTAAAGGGCAGGGTAACATCTGGGCCGGCTACCGCAAAGATCGCGACAAGTGGTTTCCTGAAGATTTGCGTGATAAACACAGCGAACGCCATCGCGAAGACAAGGGTAATAGCAAGTATGTATATTTTGCCGGCTGCACCGCCAGCTTTGTAGAAAAAGACATCGGTATTGCCAGCGTGCGCCTGCTTGATGAGGCTGGGGTTGATTTCACCTATCTGGGTGAAGATGAAAACTGCTGCGGCACCCCCATGCTGGTAGCCGGCAAGTGGGATACTTTTCGCGACATCATGCGCAAGAATATTCAGGCCGTTAAAGATGCCGGGGCCGATACCGTAGTGACCTCATGCCCTGCCTGTGATATGATGTGGCGCCAGGTGTATGCCCAGTGGGCCGAAAAAGAAGGCATCGATTTTGATGTTAAAACTGCCCATTACTCAGAGATTATTTCAGACCAGTTGAAGTCTGGCGAGTTTAAGTTCCCAGAAAATAACACAGCGAAAGAAGAAAAAGTAACCTGGCATGACTCTTGCCATATTGGCCGGGTATCGGGCGTCTATGAACCACCCCGCGATATGATTAAGGCCATGCCTGGGGTAGATCTGGTTGAGATGGCATCAAACCGCGAAAGCGCCCACTGCTGTGGTTCGGTATTGACCCTGATCAAAGAGCCCGATGTGGCAGCCGATATCGGCGAGAAACGTCTGCAAGAAGCGGTAGACAGCGGTGCCAGCAAGGTGCTGGCCCTCTGCCCCTGCTGCGAGTTTCAACTGCGCGTCAGTGCTGAAAAAAAACAGGTTGATATTGAAGTAACCGACCTTGCTCACTTTGCAGCCGAAAAGTTTGGTTATGAAATGCCCGACCCCCACCCTGA
Organism: uncultured Leptospiraceae bacterium; assembly: GCA_964532545.1. Taxonomy (GTDB): domain Bacteria; phylum Spirochaetota; class Leptospiria; order Turneriellales; family CAZHLC01; genus CAZHLC01. The sequence goes on from CAZHLC010000082.1 coordinate 2,112, forward strand.
AGTGCGGGCCCAGTGGGCGGTTTTTGAAAAGATGATCGCCCTGATGACGCCAAAGGGTTTCGCTGAGATTATGACCACCCTGTGGCCCGAACTGTTAAAGGCTATGCCCCTGGGCATGGGGCGTATGATGAAAGTATTTGGCCGCATTCCCGCAGTGATGACTCTGATGAAGCCTATGCTTCCGGTGTTGTTTCCGCTTTTGTTACCCTCAATGCTGCCAAAGGTGATGCCCACCATGCAAGAGCGCATTGCCGAGCGGGTGCCCATGCCCGATTATATGGCCGAGCAGATGCCCGAGCTTTTACCCCAGGTTATGGAAAGTCTGCTACCCCATATGGTAGATGATGTGGTAACCCTGGTGAGTGACCCGCTGGTACACTATCTGCGCCACCCTCAGAAGGCGGCCTGAGTTATTTAAGATCGTCGTCGATCTGCAGCTCAAGCTGCAGAGCCTTGCTGAGAGCTGAGCCCAGCTCTGTAACCCACGAAGCATCGGCCAGCAGGTCAAGGCCATCGTAGGTAGGGTCTGCCTGGGCCATGACCTCATTGATCTCAGCGAGGGTGAATTCGTTCTTCTGGGCGTCTACCAGGTTGACCCCGCGTTCAACCCAGTCAGAGCTGATAAAGCAGTGAATAGCCTGCAGATCGGCCCGGTTTAACATAAAGGGCTTTTCAGTAAAAACTTCTATGGCCTCGGCCCCGGCATAGAGCAGGCATTTGTTCTCTTCGAAGAGACAGAAGTCGTTGTCTTTGTGAAACCAGACAAACTGGGCCCCGGTAGCATACATGGCATCATTTTCACCGCTGAATACGGTGAATTGTTCGGCCAGTTTTTTTAATAGTTCACTGTGCACCTCAGGGGTGAGCCAATCGTCACGTAAGAACTTAATTGTCTTGTTTTCTACCAGGTATGTAAGATAGCGGTTAACCTTGCGCGGGTCGGGCGAGTACTGGTTCTTGCTGATCACCAGCTCGCCCTTTGTCTGTTTTAGGCCTTGTAGAAACTCGGCTGCACTGGTGGGTTTTAAGTGGTGGTCTAAAGAATCTTGATTCATGGTTTGCCTCGCAAACAGTTGATCAGCTAATGCATATGCTAATTTATTTTGTCTCCCCTGTCATCTTTTTTTTGGGCTTAGTCTTTGTTTACCGCTACTGGCCTGTTAATTTTATTCTATGGCCACGTACCTTTGAACAAAAAAAGGGCCCCTAATGGGGCCCTCAACTGTGTGACTTAATTTACGCTTACTTAAGCGGCTTTTAAATATGGTTTTGCGTCTTTGTCTGCGAAGTAGGGGGGCCGGCCGCCATAGAAGGCCATCACCCGGGGGTTCATGATTTTGAACCACAGTGGCGGAACCAAGGCCACCAGAATCATGCCGGCATAACCAGTAGGTAGCTGGGGTGATTGTTCAAAGTGGCGCAGACTCTGGTAACGACGGGTTTCATTTGCATGGTGGTCAGAGTGACGCTGCAGATGAAACACAAAGGCGTTGGTTAAGAACTCGTTAGCGTTCCATGAATGCAGTTCGTTCACTTTTTCATATTTACCGGGTTTGATTTCTTTGCGGCGCAGACCGTAGTGTTCTATGTAGTTTACGACCTCAAGCAGTGAGAAGGCCACCCAGCTCTGTACGAAGAAGTAACCAGCGGCCAGCCATGAGAATGAGCCGGTAAAGATGAAGCCCATGCTACCCAGTGAGGCGGCCATAACCAGCGGCCAGAACATATACCACAGCATGCGGTTCTTAGTGCCAAACAGGCTGAACTTTTTGCGCTCAAGGCGTTTCTTTTCAAGGTTCCAGGCGTGGCGAAAGCTGCCGCCCACAGTCTGGGGGTAGTAGCGATAGAAGGTCTGGTTGAACTTAGAGCTTGCAGGGTCCATAGGGGTAGACACATTAACGTGGTGACCCAGGTTGTGCTCGATAAAGAAATGAGCATAGCTTACACTGCAAAGCAGAGCCTGTGCCAGAGTTTTTTCGCTCTTGGTGTTTTTGTGACCAAGCTCATGGGCAATGGTAATGCCGAAGGCCCCGGTTAAAATTCCCACAGTGGTCATAAGACCGGCCATTTCATAGGTAGCCAGAGTGGTATCGGTAATTAAGATATAAGCACCCCATGCGATCAATGCGTATTGTACGGGTACATATACCATGGTGAGAATTTTGAAGTAGTTCTGCTTTTCAAGAGCCGGAACTTCTTCTTCTGGGGGATTAATTGGGTCTTTGCCGATGATTAAATCGAGCAAGGGTACGATGCCAAAAACGATAATCGGCCCGATCCAGTAAAAGATTCCCCCGAAAGAGAATAATACCGGCACGAGTGCGATTAGTACGTAAGGCAGAAGAAACAGTAGTTTTTTAATGGTTTTCATTGATTCTCTCCTCAAGGCTCATGAGCCGCCCCCGTTTGAGGCAACTTCGCGGCCAAAATCTGAACACGAAATTAGCCCCAAATGGCCTGTTTTCCAACCGATCATGTAATTCTGCACGAAAAAACGGGTTCGAAAGTGTAAGATTGTACTTAGAATCAATGAAATAGGCTTTATCGGTACCCATTTAGCTGAATGCTGGCTCTTTTAAGAACTTCAGATGATCACGATTAGAGAAGAACGCAGCAGCGATTTGAAAACAATTAATGAAATCAACGACCTTGCATTTGGCCAACCGCAAGAAGCACTGGTTATAAACAAGATCAGGGCCTCAGGGGCAGAAATACTGTCTTTAGTCGCTGAAATTGATGACAGAGTCGTTGGTCATATTTTTTTCAGCCCCGCTGAAATAGAATATAATGATGAAAAAATCGTCGGTATGGGCCTGGCGCCTATGGCCGTCTTGCCTGAATTTCAAAAGAAAGGTATTGGCAAAGCGCTAATCAATGAAAGTCTCAATATTCTCAACAAGAAGCAAACTGCATTCATCATCGTGCTGGGGCACCCAGCCTATTACCCTAAATTCGGGTTTGAGAGAGCATCAAAGTATGGCATAAAATGCCAGTGGCAAGATGTGCCCGATGAAGCCTTTATGATCATGATATTGAATCATGACAAAATGGCAAATGTTACAGGTACCGCCAAGTACAGAGAAGAGTGGAATGAAGCAATGTGAAAATCAGCTTCAAGTTAGAAGTCGGTGATATACGTATTCATCTGGCCCTTACCCTTGATCTCTTGGGCGCCCCGTGAGCTAAAAAGGGTTTTCTGGCTCAAAAGACCATAGGTGTCTTCGCTGATCTGTATTTGCCCGGGTATACCGTGTGATTCCATACGAGAGGCGATATTTACCGCATCACCCCACAGGTCATAAATAAACTTTCTTTTGCCGATCACGCCTGCGATCACTGGCCCAGAGTTTATGCCCACACGAATCGCAAGCTGTGTGCCATGCTTCTCATTAAAAAGCTGCATTACTTTGAGCATACCCTTTGCCAGCTTTAGAATTACATCGGCATGATCTTCACGTTTTTCAGGCAGGCCAGCCACGGCCATATAGGCATCGCCAATGGTTTTGATTTTCTCTGCACCGTAACGAATGGCTAATTCATCGAAGTTCGAAAATAAACTGTTTAAAAGCTTTACCAGCTTAAATGAGGGCATTGTGCTTGAGAGCTTTGTGAAACCTACCAGGTCTGAAAACAACACGGTGACGCTTTCAAAATTATCTGCAATGGTTGTTTCACCCTGCTTTAGTCGACCCGCTATTGGGGTGGGCAGAATGTTCAGTAAAAGGTTATCGGCTTTCTTCTTCTCACGTTGCACATCTAATAGAGTAGAATCTAAATCATCAGATGTGAGGTGTAAAAAATTAGAAAGCATGTTTTTCTGCCTGCGCATGGTGGCTAACTGCCTTTTTAACACTTCTTTATTATCTTCGTCAATGCTCTCGACCAATTCTTCAACGGCTTCATTGCTCAAGCTGGTTTCATTTTTCTGATAGGTTGCTGTTTTGTCTCTAATGAGCACAAAAGAAATTACCGTGTTATGATAACCACATGAGCGGCCCGGGGCGTTGCCAATTTCACCCCATGAAGAAAACCCCGCGATGGGTACATTCCACAGTTGTTTGATGACCTCGAGTTCTTTTTTCATATAGGGGCCAAAAGAACGTGAGCGTACGGCGCAATCGAATAGTAAAACGCCGTCAACCCGTGCATCAGAAAGGCCGTCGCTGAAATGTTGAATCTGCTCGGCCGTATGTTGAATGGTTTCAACGATATTGGGTGAGCAAAAGCGAACTCTTGCCCCGGCCGGAATTGACCCCCCGAAGACAATGGCCTCTTGCTCTTTGTCTATGCCAATCGCAACCCGTACGATTTCTGCGCCATCATCATTGATGAATTTTAAAGGGTATTCAAGGGCATGCTCTAAGGCAGTGTTTGGGTTATCTAGATCGATTTTAAAGTATTTCTGATAGAAATCAATGGCATTGATGCCCTCGATTTCAAAAACATGATTACCTTCGGCCCTGGTGATTTCTTTAGCTGTTCCCACTTCGGCCCAGCCGCTGATGGCAATGCCCTGAAAATCAACCACATCGTTGTTGATGGCCAGCGCAATGGCGCTATCTTGCAAAATACCATCTTGATCAAATACGCTGGGCAGGGCTTCACCAAAGTGCGAACTGGCCAGACCACCATAGATAGGAAAGCTGGCATTCTCTGAGGTGATACCCAAAAGCAGCTCATCGCCATTGATACTGAAACCCCCACCACCTACCAGGGTCAGCAACACCGGGTTCGAGTAAGATTGTGCAGCCCACGCTACCATACTTGCGCCAATGTCTTGACTTTTACCCTCGAAGTGCTTTAGAGAAAACGCCTCTGGGGTAATGTCAAATAGCATTACGGCAATGGTGTTCTGGTATAATTGATCATCAGAGATTTCTTCATAGCTTTGTGCGCCTAAGACCGTGATATTGTTCTGTTTAAAATGATCTGTAAGACTCTCATTCAACAGGCCCACTGCAGCAAAGCAAATGGCCAGCGTGGGCTTAAATTCAAGAGCAGACATTTTCTCAGCAAGCTCAGTGACATCATGGGCGACGATCGAAGCTAAATTCATAACCGAGCCAAGAGATTAACCTTTCTCTGTAAATACCTTTATGCAAAATTGCCCGTTTAAGCCCCTTTACTTCAGCAAAAAATTTTTCGATAATAATATTATGAAGAGCCCCAGAACCAGTCGCCTGCTAAGGGCCCCCCTCTTACTGGCTTTTACATTTGCTTTTACCCAAAACTGCACCCCGCCAAAGGGCTGGAAGGGTGTTTACCACAGCTATAGCGGCGGCTATTCTTCTTACAGGCAGGGCGGCAATTTTGGCAGGTACGGTGGCAGTAGTAAACGCAATAGTATTGTTCGTCTTGCCCGCAAATATCTTGGCGTACCCTATAAGTTTGGTGGCAAGAGCCCCAGGGGGTTTGACTGCTCGGGCCTGACCAACTATGTTTATAAGAAGGCGGCCGGCATTTCTCTACCACGTACATCTAGAGCACAGGCTAAGCAAGGCCGAAAGGTTCGAGTGCCTAAGCCTGGCGATCTGATTTTCTTTAACACAAGTGGCCGTGCATCGCATGTGGGAATTTATATTGGCCGGGGTTCGTTCATACACGCCCCACGCAGGGGCAAGAACGTTGAGATTTCAAGCATGAAGAACAGCTATTGGCGCAAGCACTACCTGTTCTCTAAGACGTTGATTTAGTGCGGCGCCGTAATCAGCGCCTTCTCTGGGTGCCCCATTTATCGGTTATTCAAAGAGCTCTTTCGAACTTTGAGCCAGACCCACGCCGGCCTCAGCAAAAAGATTAAAAGAGCGATCAACGCCGGCCTCGCGCAACTTGTGAATGTCGCTTGAATATTTTGAAATAGCCGATAGCTTGCCTTTAAAGCCGGCCTCGCGAATATATCTGGCTGCGGCTATGTTCTGGTTGTTCAGGGGCAGGGCCAATACGATAAGCTTCAGATCAGGGTGGTTTGTAAAATCGACCCTTGCCCAGAAATCGGGGTTGGTAGCGCTACCCTCTTGTACTTTTAACGATTTTTTACGCTCATGGGTTACTACTTCTGGTGAAACTTCAATGCCCAGGGGTTGCCATTCTTGCATTTCATCTAAGGCTCGATAGGCCCCTGACCCGACCCGGCCCATGCCGAAAACCAGCACATTGGCATCACCAAAAGAAATCTCTTGCTCAAAGATATGCAGTTTTTTCTTTTCGAACTTCATCAAAAGTGAACGCAGATTGCTGTACCAGTTCCGGGCCCTTACGTTAAACACAGGCAGACAATAAAAAAGAAAAAGAGAGTGCCAGGGCCAGGGTGGTGAGCCAATCTTTGGCAACCAGCTTTGCACTGACCCCGGCGGCAATCACAATCAGACCGAACTCGCTGAAGTTGAGCAGGCTGGCACCTGCCAGAAATGAAGTTCGGGCCCGTAGCCCAAAACGGCCAAACAGAGTCAGATAACCAAATGACCGAAATGGCAGTAACAGGCAGAGGCAGGCTGCCAGCAGAACCTGGTTCATGCTGGGTAGCCCATACATTCCAATAGATAAAAAGAAACCCAGTAGAAAAAAATCTTTCAGCGAAATCAATGACTTGCTCAGCTCGCTGGCCCGTGAATGTTTTGCCAGCATTATACCCATAATGAGGGCGCCGAGGTCGCCCTTTACATTTACAAAATCGAAGAGTTGCACCCCGCCGATGGCCACCGAAAGCCCGAAGAGCATCGATAACTCACCGTGGGGCACCTTTGAAAAGAGCTTCAATAAGATGATACGCATTGGCCAGAGCCCCGCAATCAACAGCAGCAGCCATGCCGAGGGTACCTTGTTTGATGAAAAAGCAATGAAAAGAACGGCCACCACATCTTGAATAATCAGCACCCCGATGGCCAGGCGCCCATAGGTTGCATTGAAGTCGCCGCGGTTTTCTAAAATCTTAAAAACCATTACGGTGCTTGAAAAGCTCAAGGCAAAGGCGATCAGACCGGCGGTTTGCAGAGATAAATGAGAAGCAAATAGAATCAATATCTGAGCCACGATGCCTACGCTGATGATCATATGCACCAGGGCCGACCCCAGAATTTCGGGCCGGGCCAGACTTTTTACATTGAGCTTGAGGCCGATGGTAAAGAGCAGCAGAATGATACCAATTTCAGAAAAAGTCGCCAGGGTTTCGTGGGCTTCTGCACCAAAGGTATGCAATATAAAGCCAGCAGAAAGGTAACCAACCAGGGCCGGCAGCCTCAGCCAGTTAGCCACCAGACCGACTAAAAAAGCAATGGCGATGAAAATAAAATCAAGCATGAGCTTTGAACCAATTGCGGTATCTTATTATACAATCACTACAAGTCATTTAAGATGATATGACTAGTAGAATTTGCAAAACACGCCCGTTTAAACCTTGACGATTTCAAAACAGTCATTTTGTCTATTTCACTGAGGTGCATATGACTCTACGACGAAAAAGCCGACTGGTCTCTACCTTGATTATAGGTTGGGGGGTATTACTCATTCTGATATTTCCAGCGAGTCTGCCCGACAATAGCGCTCTGCTTGAAAAAGGTTTTAAAACGCCCATCATTGCCTTTGAATTTGTAGAAACGAAGGCCGAGGTTAAAGCTGTCTTTGATGGGGCGGCCCCTGGCTACCGAGAGGGTATGAAGCTGGGTAATATCTTAGACTATATTTATATGCTGCTTTATGGCTCTTTGCTGTTTCTTGTAGCTGGCATGCTTTTGCAAAAGTCAGCCTGGTTGAGGCCCACCCGCTTTTTGGCTGTGGCTGCGCCTCTGTTTGATGGCCTCGAAAACGTAATGCTCTTTCTGCTGCAGGCTGACAATGAAGCCTCAGAATATATTCTGTGGTTACGAATTTTTACCTG
>CAZHLC010000083.1:0-5568 GCA_964532545.1 uncultured Leptospiraceae bacterium
TGCAGGGCTGTCTTCTTCGGCCGCTGTCGAGGGGGCATTCTCTTTTGCGGCCAACGAATTGTTCGGCTATGGTCTGAGCAGGCCCCAGCTGGCCCGCATTGGCCAGCGTGCTGAAAACAATTTTGTGGGCGTCAAATGTGGAATAATGGATCAGTTTGCAAATCTACTGGGTGAAAAAAATCACGCCCTGCGCCTTGACTGTTCATCGCTTGAATATGAATCGATTGGGGTTGATTTACCCGATTTCGACATTGTTTTAATCAACACCATGGTCAAACACAGTCTGGCCAGCTCTGAATACAATACCCGGCGAAGTGAGTGCCAACAGGTCGTTGCTGCAGTGGCCCAGAACCATGCAGCAGTGAGCAGTCTACGAGATGTTACCGAAGAAATGCTGGTTGAGATTGAAAACAGTGTTAAGCAAACCTCATTGCAGCGGGCCCAGTATGTGCTGGCCGAAAACCAGCGTCTTTTGGCCGGCTGTGAGGCCTTGAAAAAAAATGATCTAGACAACTTCGGCCACTTGATGTTTGAAACCCATTGGGGTTTAAGCAGGCAATATCAGGTAAGCTGCCCCGAGCTTGACTTTCTGGTTGAATGGGCCGAGAAAACCCCGGCAATAATCGGGGCCCGCATGATGGGTGGTGGTTTTGGCGGCTGCACCATTAATCTGGTACAAAAAGGTGAGGTAGACGGCCTGACCAAAACTGTGTTCAAAGAATTTGAAAACGTCTTCAATAGAGAACCTGAAACCTATGTGACCAGCCTTGAAGACGGGGTGAACAGGGTACTATGAAACTGAATCTGTCTGAACATCCCCACAGGCGTCGCAACGGGCTTACCGGCGAGTGGGTACTGGTTTCACCCCACCGCAACAAACGCCCCTGGCAGGGGCAAACAGAAGAGCCCCCACAACAGAAGAGGCCGGCCTATGACCCCGACTGCTATTTATGCCCAGGCAATGAAAGGGCCGGCGGTATAAAAAACCCCGAGTATACAGGTACCTTTGTGTTTCGTAATGATTTTTCTGCCCTGCTTGATGATGCCCCAGGGGGCGCCATTGCTGAGCACGAGCTGCTGCAAGCTGAGGCCAGCCGCGGTATTTGCCGGGTCATTTGTTTTTCGCCCAGACATGATCTCACTTTAGCCCATATGAGCCCCGAAGAAATCAGTGGCGTAGTTGAGGTGTGGCAGGGGCAGTATGTTGAACTGGGTGCGGTAGACTTTATTAACTACGTGCAGATTTTTGAAAACAAGGGGGCCATGATGGGCTGCTCAAATCCGCACCCCCATGGGCAGATCTGGGCCAGCGAAAATATTCCAGTAGAAGTTGAAAAAGAAGAGTTTACCCAGTTGGCTTACTATAAGAAAAACGGGCGTACTCTGCTGAGCGATTATCTCGATGTAGAACTTGAAGCTGAGGTGCGGCTACTCTTTACCAATGAGCACTTTGTGGCGCTGGTACCATATTGGGCTACCTGGCCCTATGAGACCATGATTGTGCCAAGGCGCCCCATGGCACATATGGGCCTGCTTACAGCCCCAGAAGCCCGGGGGCTGGCCGAAATTATTCAGCAACTGACTGTCTGCTATGACAATCTTTTTAAGGTGTCGTTTCCCTATTCGATGGGTATTCACCAGGCGCCTACCAATGGGGCCAACCAGAATCACTGGCATTTTCATTTTCATTTCTATCCGCCACTGTTGCGCTCAGCTACGGTAAGAAAATTCATGGTGGGCTATGAAATGCTGGCCGGGCCACAGCGTGATATCACAGCCGAGCAGGCCGCAGAAATTCTACGGCAACTACCAAAGGTTCATTACAGCAAAAATCCATGAAGATTCTGGTAGTAGGGGGGGCTGGCTACATCGGCAGTCACGTGGTTTATGACTTGATCGATGCGGGCCACCAGGTTACGACGTTTGATAATCTTTCGCTGGGTCTCAGAGAAAACATTGATGCACGGGCCACCTTTGTAAAAGGTGATTATCGCTCAGCAACAGACTTAGAGCAGGTCTTTCAGCAATCGTTTGATGCCGTTTTTCATTTCGGCGCCCTAAAGGCCGCCGGTGATTCAATGGTTGAGCCAGAGCGTTATGCTGACAGCAACATTGCCGGTACCATCAACCTTCTAGGGCAGATGAGTAAGCATAATGTAAAAAAGATAATATTTTCTTCAAGTGCAGCTGTTTATGGTGAACCTGAATATCTGCCTCTCGATGAGGCCCATAGTCTTAAACCCATAAACTTCTATGGCTATACCAAACTGGCCATAGAAGAAATTCTGGGCTGGTATAGTCGACTTAAGGGTCTGTCATTTGCGGCTCTGCGCTACTTCAATGCCACAGGCTACGATATCAGCGGCCGTGTAAAAGGCAAAGAACGTGACCCTAATAATCTTTCACCCATCGTGATGGAAGCCTTAGCCGGTGAGCGGCCGGGGCTGACCGTGTATGGCAATGATTACGAAACCCCTGATGGCACCTGCATTCGCGATTATATTCATGTTAATGATCTTGCATCGGCCCACATCGCAGCGATGAATTATCTTTTCGAAAAAAACCAGAGTCTCACAGTTAATCTGGGCACTGGCCGGGGCTATTCAGTGCTTGAGCTGATTGCGGCCGCAGAGCAGGCTGCCGGCCAGAAAGTGCAATACACTGTGGGTGAAAGAAGAGCGGGTGATGCCCCAGAGCTGGTTGCCGACAGTTCGCTGGCCCGCGAGCTGCTGGGCTGGCAACCTGAAAACTCAGATATGCTGACTATTATGAAGTCGATGGTACCGGTTTATCTTTAAACTGCGGCTTCGGTAAGGCGGGCTTCTTTTTCAGCTTTGAGCTGAGCCAGGTACTCGTCAATTTTCTTCTGACCAGAGACCGTTAGACCCAGCACTTCGAAAATTTTAACCGGTTCGTTTTTACCTTTCACCCTGATGAGGTCTAGTTCGCGCACTACCACATCATCACCAACTTCGGCATAGGTAAACTCACTGCAGATCGACAAGGTGCCATATACCTTATTTGTGCCTTCAAGGCGTGCGCCCAGGTTCACTGCGTCGCCGATTGAAGTGTAGTCTACCCGTTTGGTTGAACCCATAGCGCCGGCAATAACCTCGCCGGTGTTTACCCCGATACCAATTCTAATCGGGGGTTTCTCTTCTTGTTCGCGTTCAGCATTGTGTCTATCAAGCTCAACCCCCATTTCAATGGCGGTTGCGCAGGCGCATAGTGGGTGCATGGGGTGATCAAAGGGGGCCCCAAACACAGCAAAAATTTCATCACCCACAAACTTATCTACTACCCCACCATATTTAATGATGATATCGGTCATGATTTCAAGATAGTCGTTGAGCATGTGCACAACTTCTTTTGGTGTGAGCTTCTCAGAAATAGTGGTGAAACTGCGAATATCAGAGAACATTACGGTTACAACCTTACGTTCACCGCTTTTAGTGAGGTCGGCGCCCTTGAGCACCACCTGGGCCACCTCTGGTGAGACCAGAATGCTCATACCTTTGAGCATGGTGTTAAAAGTGCGCGACATCAGGCCGACTTCGTCTTTTGATTTTACAACAACTGATGCACCAAAGTTACCCTCGGCAACCATACGCATGCCCTCAATCATGCGGCGCATGGGGCCCGATAGCAGAGTTGCAAAACCAATCGCAATCAAGATACCCACAACAATAGCTATGACGCCCACCGTCTGCAGCTGCACCTGGCTGTCAAAAATGGCCTGCTTCACCCCATCAAGGTCAATGCCAATATGTACTTCACCTATCGCGTCTTTTAGAGTAGGTTTGTCTTTGAAAGACATAAGGTAGACGAAATCCATAACTTCTTTGGTACCTTCAATTATGTCTTTGCCATCAGGACCTTTTGTACGCTTCCCATTTGCATCTTTTTTGTATACGGGGAATTTTATTTCAACGGGAATGGGCTCGGGCTTGTTCATCTCGCCCTGCTCTTTGCGTGTCTTATAGAGATCGAAATAGCTCGCAGTTCCTGCTTCAAATTTGTAAGCTGAATAGGCTTCTTTCTGTGAATCTGTATGCCCTAAGAGTAGCGTCTGTTCACCCAAAATATAGGCGTAAACGACACCGGGTTGATTTTTTACAGCGTCTATATCTTCGAAGATCTCGCCACTGATATCTTTTTTCTTATACCATTTTCTAAAGTCTTCGCGGGTACTCATCTTGGCGAGTTTTCGAGCACTGTCACCATAGATATCTACTAAACGAGCTTTAATGGCTGCGGTTAAACCGCGCACAATGATCTTGCCCTGGGTCTCTTTTTCTACTTTGAGCGAAGTCGTTTGGTTTTTGGTGGCAATGATAGTTATACCCACGGCAATGGCCAAAATGATAACAGAAAAAACCGCGATCATTTTATAGCGAATGCCATATTTGATTTCGGTTTCTTTATACCGTCGGTCTTCTTCGTCTTGAGCCCGCTTTTTGAGCTCGCTTTCAGACAATTGTTCTTCTTCTTGTGGGGCTTCTACGGCCATACATTACTCACTATAAAAGGTATTTTTATTGTCAAAAGCTTTTTAGCCCCTGCCCATACCCTTTGTGTAAATTATCGGTTTCTAAGGTAGGCAGTGTTTAATCACAAATTGAGCAGTTGTCGAATTTGGTAGAGATATTTGTAGTAATTGTTCTCAACAAAACTCGCAAGACTGGTTTCATTTGCTCTCTTTCTGAGGGCCTCGGTGAACAGGCTTAGCAGCTGCAGCGGGTGGGGCTGCTCTTCTTTCTGGTTTTGAAACCAGATATTGGCTGTGAACTTGCCCTCGCCAATGTAAAAATAAATCTTTTTTCGGCCAACCTCTTTGCAGATGAACCAGTTGTTTTGTTCAGATTGAAAATTCAGGGTCACCCGTTCGGCCTTTGTATAGTACAGAAGAATACTATTTGAAGGCATAGCGCGCTCCGAGATTGACAGAGATGGCCTGAGTTGTTAAGTCTGAGGTGGTGGTTGTGCCAGGCGATGAGTTTGAATTGGTGTTGGTTTCGGTCGATTCTGAGCCACTCACCAAACGGGTATATTCAACCCCTATAAAAAGAAACAGGGGGTTAGCATTGTAAAAACCCACGCCAAGAGAGGGCCGTACCAGGTCGGTTGTGCTGGTGGTCACATTAATATTGTCGCGGCCCAGTTCTGCGGTTTCTCTTTCATCGCTGAAGCGACCAATCTGTAAACCTGAATAGAGGGTAATCATATCAGTGAGTTGAAATGAAACCCCAGCCATACCTACCAGCCCGAACTCAAGCTTTGTTTTTACCTGGTTTTCGACCAGCTGATCGCCAGTGCTGCTGCCCTGGCTGAAGGTCGAAGTTTTAACACTTATTGGAAGATTTATTTCGCCTTCGAAAAAGAAGGTTAACTTTTTCAGCACCCTCTGGCTGAACCCCAGGTTTAATACAGGTTGTCTGAAAAAATTTTCAGTTTTTGACGCTGATTCGTTAAGTACGATAGTGCCGGTGCCAATGGTGGTATTGCTGTCGAGAGCCGTAGTGTTTTTCTGTATATTTCGAAAGCACTTCGTCGCTCATCACATACTAG
>CAZHLC010000083.1:5578-9969 GCA_964532545.1 uncultured Leptospiraceae bacterium
ATCAAAAGTAGGGGCCTTAAAACGCAGAGCCAGTTCTGCATCAGCATTGCGACTCACATAACCAAAGACGGCCGCAATGCGGGTCAATTCACCTTTGTCATTTCGTTTTGAAACGCTGTCGAAATTAAGAGACCCCAGTTTGCCATCAAAGTTACTATTGCTGTCAAGGTTGAACTGGCCATAGCCAAAGCTCACATTCATACCCAGTGAATTCTCACGATTGAGACGGTAGGCGGCTGCCAGATAGGCTTCAGTATAAAACTGCTCGAATGTTGTGTTGACCGTTGCGCTTTCGATGGTTATGCTGCTGCTCAGTTTATCGGGGTCAAGGCTGCCATTAGTCTTAATGTTCTGCAGACTGCGCCGCATTGAATCACTGGCATTCTGACTTTCTGAGGCATCGTCATCGTTGTTTGTTACCCCGACCCCAAAATGCCAGGCAGGCGAGAACAGGCCGTGTAGCGCGAAGTTCAGGCTGCCATTGTAGCTGAAAGAGCCGCTGAGACTCTGATCTTTCAGTATTGAATTATTATACTCTAAAATGGGCCCACCGCTGTGATAACTGGCCAGGCTGTATTTAGCCGCAAAATCAGCAAAGGCCAGATAAGCCGGGTTCTGCTGGCCCTCAAAGGCTCCGTCATTTCCCACGGCCACGGTGTGCCCGAGCAGCAGGCTTGTCACACTCTCGGCTGAGGCTGTGTTCATACCCAGAAGAAAGCAGAGCAAAAAAGCAGATTTATTGAAGCGCATAACGAATACCCAGGCTTACCCCGATGCGGCTGTTGGCACTGTTGCCACTGCTGGTATTACCAGAGCTGCTGTTGCCGGTAGTGGTCGCTTCTGCTGTCAACAGGCGGGCAAATTCTGCACCAACAAATATGTTCAGCGGATCGTCATTGAAGAAGCTTGCCCCCAGGGTGCCTCTAATTGCCTGCATTTCTGCTGTTTTGAATTTGTTTACATTGAGGTTATTGTCAAATGATTCGACTTCATACTGGTGATCTACCAGAGCGATACCCGCATAGAGGTTAATCAGTTCTGTTAAACGGTAAGCGGCCCCGAAGCTGACATCAATACCAAACTTATCTGTTTGTTTTTCTGATTTTCTGGCCAGGTTCACAAAGTCACCGTTGCTGTCTTTTTCACCCACATATTCATAGCGGGTGCGCCGGTAAGTAATCGGAATTGATACGGTGCCATCAACATAAACTTTCAGTGACTTGATAACAGCCTGCTTTACGCCAAGGCTGAAACGTGGTTGTCTGATGATACTCTGTGAAGTTGAAAAGTCTTCTGTGGTATTAACTGCCGGGCTGGTGAGGGTGTTGTTAACTGTTGCAGTGTGATTTATTTTCTCAATATCATATGTCAGGCCTCTGACTCTCACACCAATTTCACCATCAGAGGTTTTGTTCACATAACCGGCAATGGCGCTTACTCTGGTGGTCTTCAGTGTTTCTTTATCGTCAAGTACCAGCACCTGGCTGCGACTCTGGTCAAGAGAGATATCAATGTTGGTTTTAAGGCTGTTTTCGCCAATGCCAAACAGGGCGGTTAGCCCCAGTGAATTTTCGCGGTTCAGTTTATATGCCGAAGTGATGTACCCTTCTGTATAGATATTCTTCAGTTCGAGGTCAGCCGAATTTGAGAACGTAGAAAGCCCGAAGCTGCTGGTATCAAACTTTCCGCCACCTTTAATGTTGCTGAAAGTGATTCGATTGTTATCTGTTGCCCCCGAAGTCTCATTGATATCTGTGCTGCCGTTAGAAAAGCCCAGCCCCAGAGACAGTTTGCGCCCCATTAGATCGTGGTAGGCAAAGCCCACACTGCCAGAGAAAGCCAGTGAGTTATCGACAGTCAAATCGGTGAGGCCCACCTGTTTAAAATCAACCAGCATGTAAGCATTGTTGTAGTTTGCCACTGAAAAGGTCGCTGTGCCGGCCGGGTAGGCGAGATAGGCAGGGTTCTGTTCACCCTCTATAGCACCATCATTGCCAATCGCTATAGGGCGGCCGGTTAAAAGATAATTATCAGCTAGGGCGGCACTGCAGCAGATTAGCCATACTATAATACTTTTTTTCATCATACACTGGTAGCAGAGCGGCGCCCGTGGCGGCAGACCATACCTTTCATTTTCGGGAATATGCTGTAAATTCCTTTGGAAAGTTTACTGCGGGTACGCAGAAGATAAGACGAAGGTTTGAGGCAATAAAAAATCCTAAAAAATGGCCATGACTGAACCGAAATGTGCCAGCTTTTTACGAAAAAGTACATTTTTAAATTTTTTATTTAAAAGCTAAAATCTAGAGTCGAAATTATAGACATAATACGCAGGCATTATGACTGCCGAGACGCTGGCAGCAAACGAGAGAGCTGCATTACAGGAGAGACAACTTGAGCACAAATAGAAAAGACCTGGTTGCCGATTTTAAAGAGTACCTCGAAGTTGAGAGGGGGCTTTCGCAGAACAGTATTTTTTCGTATGTTTCAGACATCAATAAACTTGATAAGTTTCTGACTAAAGAAAAGAAAGATTTTGCTGCCACTACCCAGAATGACATTCAAGCCTTTTTAAGAGAAGAAACCCGCAAAAAACTTTCAAACCGAACCAAGGCCCGGGTAATTGCTTCACTGCGGCAGTTCTACCGCTATCTTGAAGAAAACAATGTAATCAACATCAACCCGATGGAGAAGGTTGAGGCACCGAAAATTGAGCGTACGTTGCCCGACTATCTGACCAAAAAAGAGATTCAGAAACTCTTTGCGGTATTTGATGATGATAAACCCCTTGAGCTGCGTGATAAAACCATGTTTGAATTACTCTATTCATCGGGTTTACGAATCTCTGAAGCCTGCCAGCTGAAAATGTCAGATATCGATATGGATAACATGCTTATCAATGTAAAAGGTAAGGGCGACCGCGAACGCCTGGTACCTTTTGGTGAGGTTGCCCTCGATCTGCTGCGCAAATATATGAAGGGCGCACGTGACCGCATTCTCAATGTAGCTCACTCACCCTTTCTTTTTGTGTCAAAGAAGGGCGGGGCCCTTTCGCGTAAATCTGCCTGGCGCCTTTTGAAAAAATATATCGATCGTGCCCGTATTGACAAGAATATCACTCCCCACACTTTGAGACATTCGTTTGCCACCCACCTGCTGCAGAACAATGCAGACCTGAGGGCGGTTCAAGAATTACTGGGGCATATCGATATTTCTACAACCCAGGTTTATACCCATCTGGCTTCAAACCAGCTGAAAAAGGCCCATAAAGAGCATCATCCGCGCTCATAGATTCACTGTTGGGTGAAAGACTTCACACCCTTACAAAAGCCCTGGCCGGTGAAAAACTGGTTAGGGCTTCTTTTTTTTTCTACCTTATAATTCGGTGAAGCCTGAGTTTGAAAATGTAGATCTTTTTATGCGCAAATTCAAGGGGGGCTTAGAAGGGGCCTCAATTCTTGAAATTGCGCTGATCTTCGGGCTGGTAGGTTTAATTGCCTGGTTCTATTATCGCCAGCATCGCAATAGACAGATTAATGAAGATATTCGCCTGCGCAAGCGGGCCTTTAATGCCTTCGCCCGCTACGTTAAATCAAGAAATATAGTTCCCTCAGAAGAGAAGCTGCTTGAGCGCCTGACTGCTTTTCTTGAGCTGCCCCATTACCAGAAACACTGGTTGTTTGAGCAAGAAGACCTGTTTAATAAATGTGTAAGAAAACTAGATAAAGATACCAGTGAGTTTCATTACCAGCTGATGGCCCTCAAGGCCAAACTTGGTTTTACTGAGAAAAAAGACGGTAAGGTGCTGCGCAATACCGTCGATGTGCCGGTGGGTACGGTTTTTTATGATCAGCACCGGGGCCAACGCGCTCTATTTGAAGTAACTGAAATCAATCACAATTATCTGACTGTGCGTAAGCTGCATGAAATCAAGGCGGGTATTCGTGAGCTCGAGTTGCTGATGCGCCGTCGCGAAGGCATGTATTTTTTTCAGGCCCTCGTGGTAAGGCAAGAGGGCAATCTTGTTTTTCTACGTCATTCTGGGCTTTTGTTTCGCCAGCAGCGTCGCCAGTATCTGCGCTCAGAGCTGCAAATTGGGGTCGAGCTGGCTGGTGAAGCCGGTCGTTCGGTAAACCTCAGTGGGGGCGGAGCATTACTTGAGTTGTATGAACCCATCTCTGGGCTGATAGAAGATGAAAGCTATACGATCATGGTGCAGTTTTCAGAAACCCGTTATATCGAAACGGTTTTTCGGGTGATTGAAATTATTTCAACAAACAGATTGCGGGGTGAGTTTACTAACCTGCATGTTTCTGATCAAGATTACATCATTCAGTATGTAATGAGTCATAGCCGCGAGAGTATAAAAGAAGCTACCACCACATAAGAAC
>CAZHLC010000084.1:0-9873 GCA_964532545.1 uncultured Leptospiraceae bacterium
GCTTTGTAGGTTTCAAACTCTTCCAGCTCACCTTCATTCATCTCATCTTTGAGAATCTTCATCTGCTCGCTGAGATAAAACTTGCGCTGCATTTTATCCATCTGTTCGCGCACACGATCATGAATAGAGGTCTCAAGCTCAGCCATTTCAAGCTGGTTACCCAGGGCTACATGGGTTTTTTCTGCGCGCTCGAGAATGTGGTCGGTTTCTAGAATACCCTGCTTCTGTTTGTAGGGCAGAGTCAATGAATGACAGATTGAATCGATAAGCTCTTCAGGGCTTTTCTGGGTCGAGAAGTCGTCGCCCTTTTCATCGGTAGCTAGTTTGTGGCTGAATTCACGGTATTTATCAGTTAATAAGATTACGGTTTTCTGCAGCAGCTCTTTGGCCACCTTCTCTTCAGGAAAAACCGTCTCGCGGGGCTTAACAGAAGTTGTATAAAAGTTATCGTTATCTTCGAGACCAGTAAGCTCGACCCGCTCAAGGCCCTCTACCAGAATCTTGAAGGTGTTGTCGGGCATCTTCAGCAGCTGAAGAATTTCACAGAGCACCCCCACTTCAAACAGGTCATTGTTTTCAGGTGAAACAACTTCAGTTTCTTTCTGGGCTACCAGCACCAGCTTGCGACCGTTATCCATGGCATGGCGGGTAGCCTCCATACTTTGGTCGCGGCCTACAAACAGTGATGATACACTGTTAGGAAAGACTACCAGGTCTCTCAGGGGTAATACAGGGTAAGTTTGCTCGGTAGAGACAGATGTCACGTTAAAATAAATATCGTATCGGTTGGCTCAAAGGTTAAGCGAGTTTTTCTGGTTCAATAAGAAGATTGGTATCATCATCACCTTTCTTCTTGCGGCCCTTCTGCTTGCCCTTGGCTTCTTTATCACCGAAGTAAACGATCTTGGGTTTGACCCCTTCTTCGACCATTTCTTGAGAAATAATAACTTCTTCGACCCCTTTCATTGAAGGTATCTCATACATCAGGTCTGTCATGAGCTCTTCAAGAATTGAACGCAGCCCACGGGCCCCGATCTCGCGCTGAATACCCAGACGGGCTACGGCACCGATGGCACCTTCAGTAAAGGTCAACTTAACACCTTCAATTTCAAAAATTGTCTGGTACTGCTTAACCAGCGAGTTCTTGGGTTCGGTGAGAATCATCATCAGAGATTCTTCGTTGAGAGCATCAAGGGTACGTACCACCGGCAGACGGCCAATAAATTCGGGTATAAGACCGTATTTCATCAAATCTTCAGGGGTAACCTGACGCATGTAATAGCTGCGGTCTTTTTCTGATTTCACCTTGGTGTTAGCGTCAAAACCAATGGTTGATTTCTCAATGCGCTGTCTGATAATTTCTTCGAGGCCCTCAAAAGCGCCACCACAGATAAATAGAATGTTTTTGGTATCAATGGTGAGAAACTCTTGGTGGGGGTGTTTACGCCCCCCGACAGGAGGAACACTGGCCACAGTGCCCTCAACAATTTTCAGCAGGGCCTGCTGCACACCCTCACCCGAAACATCACGGGTAATTGAGGGGTTGTCACCCTTACGGGCAATTTTATCAATTTCGTCTACGTAGATAATACCAATTTCTGTCTGGCCGATCTCTTGATCTGCATTTTGATAGAGACGCAGCAGAATATTTTCAACATCTTCGCCTACATAGCCTGCTTCAGTGAGGGCGGTGGCATCTACAATGGCTACCGGCACCTGAATAATGCGGGCAAGAGTCTGGGCCAGCAGGGTTTTGCCTGAACCAGTGGGGCCAATTAAGAGAATATTTGATTTATCAAGCTCAATGTTCGTTTTGCTCAGAACTGTGCTTTTGCGGTTGCTTTTGTTATTAAACTGGGCCTTGCGCTTCTGGTCGTATTGAATACGTTTGTAGTGATTATAAACTGCAACTGAGAGAGCGCGTTTTGCATTTTCTTGCCCAATTACATACTCATCAAGGGTATTTTTGATTTCTTTGGGTTTGGGCAGGTTTTTTAGATTGGGGCCTTCGCTGTTCAGCTCTTCATCATCAAGCAAGATAGCGTTGCAGAGCTGTACACATTCATCACAGATAAACACACCTGGCCCGGCCACCAGACGAGAAACCTCTTCTTGCTCTTTGCCGCAGAATGAGCAGTAATAATTGTCTTCGTTACCGTTTTTCTTTTTCGATGCCATCTATCAGTGATTATCGGTTACTTTTTTCTTCTTTATTAATACCATTTAACCCAGTAAAACAGAGTTACCGTCAAGCTTTTTTACGGCTCGGCCCGGCGGCTCTCAATGATGCTGTCAATGATACCATACTTCATGGCTTCGTCAGCATTCATATAGAAATCTCGCTCTGTTTCACGTTCAATTTTTTCTTTGTCTTGTTTGGTATGTTTAACATACAGCTCATTAAGGCGTTCGCGCACCCTGATCACCTCGTTGGCCTGAATCTCAATATCTGAGGCCTGACCTGAAGCGCCACCCATGGGCTGGTGCAGCAGAACCCTTACATTGGGCAGAGCTGAGCGCTTGCCCGGGGTACCGCTGGCCAGAATCAGGGCAGCTATGTTTGACGCCTGACCAATGCAGACAGTTCGAATATCAGGGCGAATATACTGAATCGTGTCGTAAACCGCCAGGCCTGATGAAATATAACCACCAGGTGAGTTGATATAGATAAAAATGTCTTTTTCAGGGTCTTCAGACTCAAGAAATAATAACTGGGCAATAATGATGTTTGCATAGGCGTCATCGATGGGGTAACCCAGAAAGATAATACGGTCTTTCAACAAACGTGAATAGATGTCGTACTGGCGCTCTCCCCGGCTGGTTTGTTCGATAACGATTGGTGTCAAAGGCATGATCTCTCCTATTTTTAAATCGGTAAAGGTACGTAAATAACTATTATGTCGCGAAATTAGCGAATTTGTTGTGTCTCAATGTAGCAAATTATCTGGGGGGCTGCATTTTTTTTAGGTAAACTGATGTGCCTTAAAAAGGGCTTGCTGAGGCTGCCATTTTTTTCATTTGGGATAATGAGTGCATTGATTGCCGGTATACCAGGGTGGGTGATTCCCAGTATCATAATTATTGTATCTATTATCGCCCTTACTATCATTCTTGAACGTGGCTGGGTTCTGCTGCGTCAAACCAAACCTCTAATTAAAGAAGATGAACGCCAGCTGTTGGCATATCTTTCAGATAAGAAATATGATGACGCTCTGTCTTTTTGCCGGCTGCAGACCCACCCCGCCTATAGAATTGCAGGCAGTATGATCGAAGAACGGGGTGGTAAAGTCAGTCTCAAGACCATCGCTGAAGAAGAGCAGCTGCGCCAGATTACCTCATTAGAAAAATACCTGCCAACTCTCGGTACCATCAGCACTGTTGCGCCCCTGCTCGGGCTGCTGGGTACCGTTACCGGTATGATCAAATCATTCAGAGTCTTCGAGCAGTCGGCCGCCCGCTCAGCCCAGCTGATGGGTGGTATCGATGAGGCTCTGATCACCACAGCTCTGGGCCTGATCGTTGCCATACCTGCCTTGATCATGTATAACTACTACGTGCGCAGGGTGAACCTGTTCTCTGAAGAAGCCAACGTACTGAGAGATTTAATCACCAAAGAAATCGAGTAATGAAGTCTCGTTTATCACTTAAAACCGGCATCGAGCTGGCCGCCATGGTCGACATTGTATTTCTGCTGGTGGCGTATTTTCTGATAAACTCAACCCTGGTAAAAAACCCTGCTATCAAGATCGAGCTGCCCAAATCAGAAACGGCCAACTCTGAATCACAGCGGCAACTGGTTGTGTTTGTAGACAAAAACAATAAAATCTTTCTCAACGATGCCCCCATTACTCTGAAGCAGCTGCCCATCGAACTGAAAAAACGTATTCGTGACAAAGAAAAAGACCATGTTATCATCAAAGGTGATAAGGCCGCCAGTTACCAGGCCATCGTCTCAGTGATGGATTATGTGCACCAGGCGGGTATTACCCACTTTAATCTTGCCACCGAAAGGCGGTAGCAGTGCTCGTTGCCCATAACAACATCTGGCTGGCCAGGGCCATTGCTCTGCTCTGGGGTTTTCTTTTTGTACTGCTGTTTCGCTTCAGTCTCAATACCCTCTACCCATTCTGGGCTGGTCAGTTCTCACTGAGCTTCTCAGCCCTGCTGCTGGCGACGGTTGTTTTTATTTCTTTTTTCTGGTACTTCTACCATCACCAGCGCAGAAAACGCAAGGGCTGGGTTTTCTCTCTCATGGTGACTCTCAACACCGCGATTTTTCTCACCATGATCGTGCTCTACCCCGCCGATCAGTACCTGTATCTTTTTCCTGTTTTTTTCAGCCTGCAGATTATCATTCACTTTTTTCTGTTCGCAGCCAAACTGCCCTTCTTCATACCATACAGGCTGTCACTGGTGGCCGGCATCATACCTGGCATACTTCCCCTTGAAATATTTCAGAACCCGTGGTTCATCTTTCTTCTCGGGGCGGCCATCAGCATCTTTCCTAACCGTTTACTCTATGAGCAGAGTCTCAAACTGCCGGCCTCTCAGGTGCGTATGCTGCCGCTGCGCCAGAGCATCGACTTTCTGCGTTTTCTTTTTCTTGGTATGGCCACCTTTGGCATCTTCGATATCTTCAGGCAGAACTTTTATCTGGTTGTTTCAATTCTGGTGGTAAGTGCCCTCTTGCAGTATGCGATGATCAGACTTGACCGGCGTCGTCATCATATTCGCCAGGGCATGCTGTTATTGGGCGCCATATTCATTGCTCTGGGTATAGGCTACGCCTACCTGCCCTTTTCAATCTGGGCGGGCATTGGTTACGGCGCACTTGCTTTGTGGGAATCATTATACTTTAAAAAAGTTGTCGAAGGCTATCTGGTGCGCGAGCAGATTATCGTCGGGGCTACCCTTGCAATCTGCCTGCTGGCCTACTTCATCACCTATGAGTGGAGCATTCTGCTCTTTGGTATTATTGGTATCTTACTACAGTTTCGTATCATCACCTATGTATTCAAACGTTACCGCCTGTTGATGGGCGGGGTCTTTGTTTGCAGCCTGTTAATATGGGCCTTTGGCGTTACTCTGAAATATCAAGATTCTTTTACCCGCCAGTTCTTCAATGTACAGCCAACCCACACTAACCTCGAAAACCCCGGGCTCACCTGGCTGCTGCGGCTGCCGGCCGGGTTTGAGGTTTACACTAATGCCTTCGCCCCCGAAGCTCTTGCTGATTACCGCAACACCGGCAGATATTTCAGCAAACTTGAGTACCGTGATATTTCGGCCAGCCAGACAACCCTGTGGTTGATGAACCATAAAGAAGCAGATAAACGCATTTTTCTGTTTGATCTTGATAAACTGCGCCCTTATAGAAGCGGCATCGGCAGAGAGAAACTCAAAGCCTGGCTTACAAACCAGGGCATTCAGCACGTAATTTATTTTCAAAGTAAGGCAGGCAATATTACCTTTCTAACCGAAAGCAACAAAATCACTGCACTCAACAAAAAACTCACAGCAGAGCAGAAAGAATTCTGCCGCAGCCTGGGGCTGCATCTTGCCTCTTTTTATACCAGAGAATTAAAGTACGTATCAGCCCTGGCGACCTACAGAGAGCTATTAGAGATTTTTAAAAAAGACGCCGGTCTGTTTCTGCAGGCGGCCCGCCTCGCGGGCAGCTCGAATGAAGGGGCCCTGCAAGTCGAATACTTAAAGAAACACATTAAACTCAGTGATGGGCCTGCCCTTGAAGAAAAACGCCTGTTGATGGAGCTCTATTTTAACCAGGGCAAAATGAAAGATGCCCGCAAGCTGGCCGAACGCCTGCTTGACGATGATTCTGAGAACAGCTATACGTATTTTAAATGGCAGTATAAAATATTGCTCAACTACCCCAAAGCCGTGAACTGGCGCGAGTTTTACCGTGATGTAAAAAAGTGGCGGGTTAAAAAAACCGACGTGGCCCGCTATGAAAACAAACAGAAACTGTTGGTGAAGGTTAGAGAGCAGGTGAAACGTAACCCTGCATGGTACCAGATTCAGCGCGAAACCAACCAACGACAAGAAAAGCTTGTGTTTCCTGATTAGGTTTTGAGCAGGCCGCCAAGGTGTTCAAGCACCCGGCGCTCGTTCAGCTCAAAGTTTTCAGAAAGTGAATTGAAAAAATCGTCTTTCACCTGATTTAGACCCCACTGGCCATAGCCCTGTCTGACACTTTTTTTCAGAAAATATTTCATGCGGTCACCTTTTAACAGGTTCGAATTAAACCCCTTGAGCGAGCCAAGTATGTTCTCGGCCAACTCAGTAATTCCCTTACCGCTCAGGGCACTGGTAAGAAAAATCTCAGGCTGCTTTTTCTCTTCATGAAAGGGGTTAAGAAAACTCAGACTGTTTTTCAGCTGGTAATAACTCTGGGTGGCCTGCTTTTCTTCATCGCATTTGTTTATTACAAAGCTGTCGGGCACTTCCATAATTCCCGATTTCATAAACTGAATCTGGTCACCTGCCAGGGGTTGCAGCACTAGATAGACATGATCAGCAAGGTAGCGGGCTTCAACCTCTGTCTGGCCGATGCCGACGGTTTCAATGAGAATAAGATCAAAAAAGTGCGCCAGCAGGGTGGTCACTGAAAAAGTATTTTTACCAATGCCCCCGAGGTCAAGCTCTGAGGCCTGTGATCTGAAATAGATTCGGTTTTCTTTCAGCGGAAAGCCCGTGCGGGTGCGGTCGCCCAGCAAAGAGCCCCCCGATTCATGGCTTGAGGGGTCAATGGCCAGCACCGCAATAGAAATTTCTTTATCAAGCTTCAGTAGTTCAAGGCCCAGCTTACCCACAAGAGTTGACTTACCAGCCCCCGGTGAGCCAGTGAGAGCAATAATTCGGGCCAGCCCACTGCTACGTGATATAAGTTCGTTAAGAATATGAACCCGGGCATCTTTTGAGCCGTCATCGCTGCGCTCAAAAATTGAAATTAGCTGGGCCAGGGCAAACTTATGGTGGGCTTCGGCCTGTGATAAAAGTTTCTGCAAGTCGCCAGAAAGCTGCATTTAGCAGAGCCAAGAGCAAAATCGCCGGTGTAAAGATAAAATCTTTTGGGGCGTGCTCTGTTTAAAATTAAATTTGACGTCTGCACCGAACTGGCCGATCATACATTTAGCATGGCCCAGCAAAAAGACACAACTTTTCAGAAAGTAGCGCATGAAGTATTATCAGAATCGTTGCCATCTTGCCGCAAGGCAATTGTTATTGGCCTTGGCGGTTCAGGTATTTCTGCCATTAACCATGGCCGAAAATTCATTGTAAAACACCTGCCATCTGAAGCACTGAAATACATTCGTTTTGTTGGCATTGATACCACAGATATCAGAACCTCAATTGAAGGCCATGGTGGTAAATATCGTTTTCCTGATCAGCCCCTCGATGCCCCCGGTGCTGAAGAACGTATTCAATACATTTATGCCTCTACCCGCGACATTACCGGGGTAGTGAATAATCTTGATCGCGACCCGGTATATGGCAGTTGGTTTCCTTCACCGGCCATCTATAATATCTCTACCCTGGCTGGCCAGGGTGCCAACCAGCAGCGCCCCCTTGGCCGCCTGGCATTTTTTCAGAATTACCAGACCATTCGAGATACTATTCAGAAAGAACGTGATTTTCTGCTGAATCTGCCCAATGACCCCAAGTATTTCGACTTGATGGATATTTACAACGACCCCAACAGCCCCGACGGTAAAAATGGCCAGATCACCATTTTTATGACCGGCTCAGTTATGGGTGGTACCTGCTCAGGCAGTTTTATTGATACAGCAGCACTGATTCGAGATTTATTTAAAGACCTGCCTAACAAGATGTATGGCATCTATGTGCTACCCCAGGCCTTTGAGAAAGTGGTTGATAACCCCCGGGCCCGGGCCAATTCATATTCGGCCCTCAAAGAGCTCGATTATTTCATGTCGGGTAATGAATTTGAGGCCACCTACCCCACCGGCCATAAAACCAAAGTAGAAGGTAACCTGTTTCAGAATGGCCGGGTCTACCTGCTTGATCGTACCAACCTGGGTGGCCACCTGGTACAAGATCGCGACCAGGTGCAGCAGATTACCAGCCAGCTGATTTACCACTATGTGGCCTCAAGTGTGGGCGGTAAAATCGAAGAACGTCTGGTGAACCTCTCAGACATTACCGCGACTTATTTTCCTAAAAGGCAGGGTGATGAAAAAGATATTGTGCCGCGCCGCCGGGCAGCCTATAACTCATTTGGTATCAGCCGGGTAACCTACCCCGTACCTACTCTCAGACAGATTGGGCTCTCTAAGATTGCCCAGAAACTGGTGAATATGTTCTTCGTCGCCCCCAACCAGAATCTGATGAAAGAATATCTGGGTGATTTAAGCCGCGGTCTGCTCTCTGAGCTGCGTATGCACCCGCGCATTCTGTTTGATAAGCTTTTTCCTGATTATAACGAAGAATTTAAACTCGAATTCAAACCAACCCTGCGCAAGCTGAACGATGCAATCAAAAATAAAAAATACAAGAAGATCTATGAGATCTTAGAAATTTCGTACGCCGACTATGGCGACCCCACCCGCATGATTGCCAAGCTGAAGAAGAAAATGCTGGGTAAGTATGCCAAAACCGAGTTCGACCGGGTCAGCCCCATTTTTGAAACTCACTTTATCAATATTATTCAAGACCAGAAACGCGGTTTTCGTTTCGTTGAGATGGTCAAAGACAAACTGACCAAACGCCTCAAGCAGTTTCGTGAGCAGTTCTACGACAACCTGGTTAAAATTGAAAAATACTCAGACGAGGCCGTTCGTATTGAACTGAAAAAGCTCGAAGAGAAACGGGGCAAAGATATTCCCATTGCGAAAGATATCTATAACATGCTCAAGTTCAACTACGAGCAGAGTTTTTATCAGGCCATGCTTGAAGCAGCGGTCACCTTCTGCGATGACTACCTTGACCTTTTAAACCGCATTTACTATGAAAAAGTGCAGGTACTGCGCGACAAACTTGAGAAGCTCGATCAGATTCTTGATTTTGAAATCAAAGAAAACATCTTTGAGCTGACCCAGAAAGAAAACCCCATTTTTAAATATCTGGTGGCAGACAACGATATTGATAAGTTTGTTGAGGTCTATTTCGAAAACCGCCTGGGCATTGAAGAGCTGGGGCGCGAAACCAAATTTTATGACATTGATATCGCCGATGATTCGCTGCAGGGCGATGTCATTGCCACCTTCGGGGTGAAAGGTAAACAGGGTCTCGAAGACTTTGATCTGGTTGGCGATGTTGATGATGTTAAAATCAAACAAGACATGATTGAGCAGAAGATCTTTCATCGTTCACAAGAGCTGATGGTTGAGATTCTTACCCTGAAAAAGAAACTCATGGGCCTGATTCTTAAGCGCTATGCTAACTTTGATTTTGAATCAATCAGCATCAAAGAAGCCTTTCAGGCCAAGGGCCTGACGGTTAAAGATGTACTTACAGATCTAGATAACTATTCACGCCCCTTTATTTCAGTCAATATAACCGGTCTAGACTCAATTGAGCTCTATCGAACCATTACCCAGTTTGAAATTTCAGACTACGAGCTGGGCGATGAGGGCAAAGACCAAGACAACGACCTGCCCTATCGCTTAGACCATTATAAAAAACGTTCGGCTCATAAACCACCCATCAGGGCTGAGATGTTTGTGGTGCCCCAGATTGTTAAACCCTATGAGATGAAGTCTATCGGCCTGCTGCTAAGCTTTCCGATTTTTGCCATTGAGAGCCTCAAGCAGGCCTGTGATGATTATCACGACGTGCTGGCTGAGAAAAAGCACCCACTGCATCTGTTTAATGGGCCCCAGCTCAATGCGA
>CAZHLC010000085.1:0-9867 GCA_964532545.1 uncultured Leptospiraceae bacterium
CTCTGTCTGTCAAGAGGAACTTAGAATTAAAAAATCAATTTTTGGCAGGCATCAGATGCTTTGCTTACTGTAAAGCATGGCCGATTCATCGATTGTACACCTCACCCGAAGCGAAATAAACAAACTTGATCGCATAAAACGTCTTAATATCATCAATGCTTCCACGGGTATCAAACCAGCCAATCTGCTGGGTACCATCTCGCCAGCTGGCACCGCCAATCTGGCCATTTTCAGTTCGGTAATTCACCTGGGCAGCAACCCACCCCTGCTGGGTTTTATCTCAAGACCCCCGGGTGAGGTTGAACGGCATACCTATGAAAATATCAAACACAACCAGGTTTATACCATCAACCATGTGAATGCCAACTTGACCCAAGAGGCTCATTTCACTTCGGCTAAGTTTCCCCGTGAAACTTCAGAGTTTGCGGCATGTAATTTTACTGAAGAATATGTTACAGGCTTTGAGGCGCCCTTTGTGAAAGAAAGCCCGATAAAAATCGGCCTGCGCTTTAAACAAGATATACCCATCGAGCTCAACGGCACAGTAATGATCATTGGCGAAATTGAGCACCTGGTTATGCCCAGTCATATTCTGGGCGATGAGGGCCACCTTGATCTCTCGGCCGCCGTGGGAATTTCTGGCCTGAATACCTACTACTCGTTGAGCAAGCTGGGTTCATACCCCTATGCCCGGGTTGAAGACGCTGAGCGCTTGAGTTAGATTTTTACTGACACCCTGCCTGAAATACCCGACCAGGTGAAACATGGCATACCAGCAGAAAAAAGTTCAATCAGTACACTTTGATAAATTCAAAGCCGCCCTACCCTCAATGGCCGGCAAGACCGTAGCTATTACCGGCACCACCTCAGGCACCGGCCGGGCCGCCGCTGCCACCGTAGCCGAGCTTGGGGCAAAGGTAGTTTTGCTCAACCGTAAATCAGAAAGATCAGAGCGGGCTCTGCAAGAATTAAAGGCAGCATACCCCAGTGCCGAATTCGTTGGGGTTGAATGCGATTTAATGTCATTCGCCTCTGTGAAAAAGGCAGCGCAAGCTGTTAAAAAAGCCTGCCCCGAAGGCATACATGTTCTTTGCAATAATGCTGGTGTAATGGCCCTGAAAGACGAGGCCACCGCTGATGGTTTTGATGTACAGATGCAGGTTAACCACCTGTCACATTTTCTGCTCACCAAAGAGCTTATGCCCCTGCTTGAAAAAGCCGCCGGGGCAGCCGGCGAGGCCCGCATAGTGAATCATTCTAGTATTGCCCGTATGAACCCCAGCAAAAAACTCAAGGCTGAGTACCTTGAAAAACGTGGCGGTAATCTGGGTGGCAATGGCTCAAGCATGCTGTTCGGCGGGGCCCGCTGGGTGCGCTATAACCAGACCAAGCTGGCTAATTGCGCTTTTACCGCGGCCCTGCACAGTAAGCTGCAACAAAAAGCTTCGAAAGTAAAGGCCCTGGTAGCCCACCCCGGCCTATCAAACACCGGCCTGCAGGTTACCACCTCAAAAGATGGCGGCATGGCCAACGACTTCTTTACCAATATGTTTATGGGCTTCGGCCAGAGTCAAGAAGATGGGGCCATGGGTATCATCAGCTGTATGTGCAAGGCCGACGCACAGTCGGGCCAATTCTATGGGCCGGGCAAGGGCACCATGGCCATGAAGGGCCCGGCTAAGAACTGGCCCCTTGAAAACTTCTATGATAACGAAGAGACCCGCAGTCTGCTATGGCAGAAAAGCAACGAGGCCATTGGCGAAGAGTTTGTAATATAAACTGCAGCCCCCAATCGGGGCCTGCAGCATTTGCTTGATTTGTTATTTTATGGTGGCAGCGGCAATGGGTCGCTGCTTTGCAAATTCAATCATCTCACCTGGTTTAGGCAGGGCATAGTTAATACCATATTTTTTAGCAGCGGTTTTTGTTAACTTGCGGGGCTCATCCCAATCGTGCATGCCCAGGTCAAAGGTTCCCCAATGAACAGGAATCATTAACCCTGCCTTAACATCAATATGGGTGCGCACACCCTGCTCAGGGGTCATGTGAATCTGGGCCCAGCGCTTATCATAGGCGCCAATTTGTACCAGCGAAACATCAAAGGGGCCATACTTATTGCCGATTTTTTTGAAGGCAGCCTGGTACCCTGTATCGCCTGAGTAGTATAACCTGCTCTTTGCACTTTTAATCACCCACGAAGACCAGAGAGTTTCGTTTTCATCAAACAGTGAACGGCCTGAAAAATGGCGCGCCGGGGTGGCCACATAGTCAATACCGTTAAGGCTGGTTTGCTGCCACCAGTTGAGCTCTTTGATTTTCTTGTTCGAAATACCCCAGGCTTCAAGGTGTGAGCCAACCCCGAGAGGCACAATAAAGAGTTTCGTTTTCTTGTTCAGCTTAACAATCGAGCTATGGTCAAGATGATCATAGTGATCATGGGATATTACAACGGCATCAATGGGCGGCAGTTCTTTAATTTTCACCGGCACCTCATGAAAACGTTTGGGCCCTACCCATTGAAAGGGTGAGGCCCGCTTGCTGAAAACCGGGTCAACCAGCACGTTGCGGCCACTGATCTCAACCAGAAAGCTTGAATGACCCAGCCAGGTGACCCGTAAATCGCCGGCGGGGGCTTTGGCAAAGCTGTCTTTGTTCAACTTCACGATTTCTGGCGGCTTCTTTGGCACCGTGCGCTCGCTTTTATTAAACAAGAATTCATAGAATAGGCCCCAGCGAGAAACACCGGGTTCTAGCATAACTGTTTTCTCTTGATTGAGAAAGGTATCGCTTTTAAAGTTTTTCTGGGTCTGCATATACTGCAGGCGGGGGCCCTCGGGCGATTTACCCATGGTGGCACAGCCACCCGTTGAAACCGATGCAACAGTCAAGATGGTAGCCGAAAGCAGCGCCAGCAGAGTTCTTTTGTAGTTTTTTACCATTTTTTGCCTCATTATCTGTTTTGTTTTACAGAATATCTACATGCCCCGCTATCGGTTGAGCGACTAACAATTTGACGTTCTGACATTTTTTAATATATTGTCAGAACGTCAGTGTGTCAAAAAAAAGAGGCCGCAATGAGTGAAAAAGACAAAATTAATCGAGATATGATCTTAGATGCCGCGCAAGACTGTTTTGTTAAATATGGTTTTGAGCGCACCCGCCTCGATGACATCGCAGCACAAACTGAGCTTTCGCGGCCAGCTATCTATAATTACTATAAAAACAAAAAAGACATCTTTCGCGGGGTAGCCTTGCGGGTGCACGAAAAGGGCATGCTGAGAGCAGAATCAGCCCTGGCTGATGCAAAAGCAGATTTTCAAGAGAAACTTCATGTTCTTTTCTATGAGTATTCAATCATCAGCATGAAAGAGCTGGCTGACGGCCCCCATGCAGCCGAGCTCATCGAACAGGGTGGTAAACTGGCCCAAGACCTGTTAAAACAATGTGCAGACGAATTTAAAACCTTTCTCACCAGGTTTATTAAGAGTGCCGATCAGGCCGGTGAAATCACCCTGAAAAAATCAGGTGTGAGCGCGAAAGAAATGGCAGACCTGCTCTATTATGCCACCAAGGGTTTTAAACATGCTGATCTTGAAATCACTGAATATGAGAAACGCCTGAAAAACCTTATGAAAGTCGTTCGCGCAGCATTAAACTAAAGCGCAATCATGGGCCGTTGCGCTGTATTATTGAGTTTGGTTTTATTCAGCTGTTCAGAGCCAGTTAAACAATATGTAGAGTTCGGCAAAGAAACCAGTGTTTTTCAGGGGCTCGGGGCAACGATTTATGTGCACGATATCAAACATTTCACCGAAATCAAAGAGCTTAATCTACGCTTTGTCAGAATTGAACCCACACCCAACTGGGCCTACTATGGCCCAGACCTGCCCTTTGGCAAAGACATCAGCTCTCTGACCCGCTTTGTCGAGAACAAAATGAAAACAGACTGGCGCCAGAGCCGCCACCTTAAGCTTCTGAAAAAACTTAAACTGCATAATATAAAGAGCCTGTGGGTGATGTATCAGCTGCCCTTTAAGTGGTTAGACCCGACCCGCAACAATGCCATCAGGCCCGAACACGAAAAAGACCTGTTAAACCTGTGGCTGGCCCAACTGCTCTACTACCGCCAGTACAAGATTGAACCCTATGCGATTGAGATTTCAAATGAGCCCGACGGCTCATGGAATGGTCGCATACCAGCCAATGCCTACCACCGCCTGGTGGTGCGCATGCGCCGCCTGCTCGATGAATACAACTTCAAACAGGTAAAAATTGCCGGCCCCGGTTTTTCATCATTAAACCTCTACCACGATAATGAAGTGTGGCTGGCCCAGATGCCCGACCAGTCTTATGAGGCGATGGGCCTTTTCAGCGTTCACATCTGGGATGAGATCTTCAGCCGCGGCGCAGACCTTGACTATCTGCGTTTTCAATGGCAACCCTTTCGCCAGGCATTGCAGAAACGCAACCGTCAAAGAAGCCTGCCTCTTTTTATCAGTGAATATGCTACCGAGGTGATTCGTTATAATGGTAAGGTGTTTAACTCACCACGCACCAGGGCTCTGTATACAGCCTCTGAAACCCATGAATACGGTAATCGCCTGGCTGCCAATACCCTGGTTCATATTGACCAGGGGGCAGCTGCCCCCATAGTGTGGCGCCTCTCTGACGAGGTCGTTGATAATACAGCCTGGGGCCTGTTGGCTGCCCGGCCCACAGGCTATAAACGCCCTGGCTATACCTGGCTGAAAAAAATGGTGAGCACCATCAGAGCAGGCCAGCAAGTGCATAATAATACCAGGGGGTCACACCCCCATGTGGCAACGACGCTGCTTAAGAAGCAGGCCGGGTATCGCCTGCATGCCATTAATACCAAAAAGCAAGATACTTTTTTAGAAATGAAGTTGCCCGCCCCCCAGCAGACTTGTCAATGTAACACCGTGCAAATAAACCAGGGTGACGCTCGCCAAACCCGATGTGACCCAGTGCAGAACGTACCAGGGGCCTTCAAAATAGCAATGCCCGCAACAAAGGCCGTTATATGCGATTTCAACTGATTCTTGTTTTAACAACGGCTTTGCTTGCAACCGGCCAGCCAGATTTTAAAGGGCAGCTGCTCAAAGCCATCACAGCCGGGCAAAAAGTAAAGGTTCAGCAGCTCGCCCAGAAGCTCGGCCATATTAACTTCTCAGTAGCCGGTGGCGAAACCCCGCTGACCTATGCTGCCTGGTATAAGCAAGCTGAGATTTTACAATTGCTTATTCAAAAAGGGGCAAACCTTAATCACCAGACAAAGGGTGGCAATACAGCCCTCAGCTATGCGGTGGTTAAAAACGATCTCACCAGCGTGAGAGCACTGCTCGAGGCAGGTGCTGCTCTCGAGGCTGTCGATGTAGAGGGATACTCTGCCATGATGAAGGCCTTTGGCTATGGGCATTCTGAGATCGCCAGGGCTCTGCTTGAAAAAGGGGCCGACCT
Organism: uncultured Leptospiraceae bacterium; assembly: GCA_964532545.1. Classification (GTDB taxonomy): domain Bacteria; phylum Spirochaetota; class Leptospiria; order Turneriellales; family CAZHLC01; genus CAZHLC01. The sequence continues at coordinate 5,479 of CAZHLC010000085.1, forward strand.
GTACACCGTAGACTATAAGGGCCTGAGTATTGTAAATCACCTTATTCGCGGTGAACACTTTGAAATGCTGGCTCTGCTGAAAAAAAGGTATCTAATAGTCGACAACGTTGACGAGCTGGGTGATACACCCCTGATCTATGCCATGAAAAAAAAGTGTGCCCGCTGCGCAAAATTTCTGGTGAAGAAGGGGGCCCCGGCAAATGCTCCCAACCGCCTGGGCGAGACCCCGCTTATGCATGCAGTTTTTGCAGCTGACATACCCTGTGTGCGGCTATTGCTGGGGGCTGGGGCCGACCCTCATATCAAAGATCGCCATGGCATTTACGATGCCTTCACCCTGGCAGAGCGGCAACCAGAGATTCTGGCCATTCTTAAACAGGCTACAATAGACTGAATTTTCAGAATAAAAATCTTGGCACCAATTTCAGACCTGAAAAGCTATTTCTTTTTCATCGCTTTGCGCAAAACCTCTGCAGCTTTGTCATGATACTTTTCTTCAGCAAGCTGCAATGGTGTGAGCCCATCACCATTCTTCACATTCAGTTTGGCGCCATTTTTGAGCAAAAGCCTGATCAAATGCAGATTATTTTTCTCAACCGCAATATGCAAAGGAGTATCATCGATAAGATCGAATATATTGGTTCTGGCTTTTTTCTTAAGAAGCAGATAAACAATATCAACCTCGTTACTCTGGCAGGCCAGAAAGAGCGGAGTACGACCACTTGAATTTGCCGCATCTATTTTAGCCCTGTTGTTAATTAAGAACTTGCTGATTTCATAGCTATGGCCCGCAGCCACATGCAGGGCCGAGGCGCGCTGTTTTGATAAACGATTAATTTCAATCTTACTTTGCCGTAATATTCTTTTAAAAAGGGGCAGGTCATCACTTTGGGCCGCATAGTGCAATACACCCTCACCTTCATTATCAATCACCTCTATATCTGCCCCATGGGCTAACAACAGGTCTACATTGGCAGAATGGCCATTGCGTAGAGCCAATAGTAAAGGCGTGCTGCCTGCATTATCTCTCACTTCAAGATTAACTTTCTGGTTTAACAAAAGCTTGAGCTGCTCAGTATTGTTTATTTCAGCAGCAGCATGAACTGGCCTCGTTTTATAGAAGCCATGTTTTTTCTCAGGGTTGGCCCCGTGCTGTAGTAGATATCTCGTTGCCTTAACATCGCCATTTCTGACGGCCGAAAGCAATGAATCATCGATACTTTGTTTCCATAGTTCTTTGTAATCTTGCTGCTGAGCATGTTTCGAATTAGTTTGCAGAATTTTCTGTGCACCTTCAAGATTCTGATTAAAGATGTTCTTTTGAAAAGCCACCGCAGCTTCTTCTTGCTCGGTAAGAGCAATCAGCCTCTTCAGCATGGTGGCCATTTTTTTCATCTCTTTTTTTGGCCATGAATGCGAAATCTTTACCATGCTCTTTCTATTGGCGATTTTTAACGCTTCAAGCATTGTCTGCATGGCCGCCTCGCGTTCAGCAGGTATTACCGGTGGCTGAATAAAGAAGGGGTTTAATGTGCTGGGTTCTTGCTCTTCAAGGCGGGTGCTTAGATATACACTCGACGCCACCCTGAACATTTCAAACATTCTGCTGAGCCTGAGCGCCTTTTCTTCATCTGGCATTGCAAAAGATAGATCAAAGCCGAGCTCATTATCAAACGACAACCGGGCCTCAATTGATTTAACTTTAAAAAAGGCCTCAAGGTAACGGTTCTTTAAAACCTGGCTCAGCTTGCCCTTCTTTTCTTCAAGAAACTGGTCAGAAACAGCCTTGCCAAAACCGGGAAAATAAATATAGGCAAGACTGTTCTTCAGCTGGTTCTTAAAGTACTGTAGTTGCTCTGATTCAGCTGGCGGTTGGGCCCGTAGCTTGAGAGATTCATTGATGTATTCATCGCTGCCATTACTGATCACCATAAACTTGTCAGTATAGATCGCCCACCAGCGGTAAGAAATCAGATAAACCATGACCCCGCCCTTCTCTTCTTGCCTGAAATCGGCCAGGGCTTTTTTCGCCCTTTCTTTATCTTTGTAGGTAACAAAGAAGGTAAAGGTATTCTTTAAATCAAACGAATAGACAATTTCATCAAATGATTCAAACAATGGCGCCTTTGGCCACAACAGGGTCGAACGCAAAATCTGGGCAGCCCGATCTTCGGCAATCTGGTGTTCTTTTAAAAAACCCCTGACTTCTTTCAGGGTCAAATATCCATACACCCTGGCATCTGGTACAAACTTCAGCTCATCTGCAAGGGGTGAAGCCGAGGCTGCACCGGTTGCAAGAGCTAACACCAGCATAATCACTGCCCGGCGCTTTATAAAATCTACTGCGCTATATATTATCATTATGTACCCCTGTATAATTCCCCTGGTATATCTGAAAACAGATGGGGTCGAAGCACTACAAGCGAAAAACCCCATGTATCTAACCGACCTCTGGGTATTATTTTTCAGAATAGTTAAATAAGCAAAAGGCCGGTATCGAGCCGCTTAAGCGCATGCTGCGCAGTGAGAGGCTATGGGGGGCAGCAGTTACAACAGCTTTTCAATATCTTTGGCAATATCTTCGGGCTTCTCGTTTGAACCGTATCTTTTAACAGGCTTGCCCTCTTTATCAATGAGAAACTTGGTGAAGTTCCATTTTATATTTTTAGTGCCCAGAAAGCCAGGCAGCGAATCTTTGAGATATTTGTAGAGGGGGTGGGCATTGCCGCCATTTACATCAATCTTGGCAAACATAGGAAAGCTCACCCCGTAGTTAATCTGGCAGAACTGGGCAATATCGTCTTCTGAACCCGGTTCTTGTGAACCAAACTGATTACAGGGAAAGCCCAATATAACCAGACCCTGGTCTTTGTATTTGGCAAAAACCTTTTCAAGCCCCTCATACTGGGGGGTGAAGCCGCATTTGCTGGCGGTATTAACAATGAGTACAACCTTGCCTTTGTAGTCGCTCAGCGAGACCTGCTGGTGCTTTATGGTTTCTGCAGAAAAATCATAGATGGTAGATGACATGTGCTTTCCTTATTGAATAAGTTCTATCTGCATATAGTGTATAAAGAATCGCCCGGGGGCAAATTATTTTTTGGTATCAAGCAGAACGGTTTCGCGCTTATCGCGATAAGCAATGTGGGTCAGCTTGTTCAGTCTTTCAAGAGTAAAAAACGTGGGCGTATTCAGGTTCATAATACCCAGGTTCACATAGGTATACCCCAGCAGCAGGTCAGTGCGGCCCATATTGACCGCCACCAGAGAGTCGAGCATACGCGATTGAAAATCATACCAGGGTTCACCCAGGCTTTTATCAATCATCAGGCCCTGAGAAGTACTCAGCGGTGTTTTGAAATCTGCTGCGCTTACAACGCCATAGAACCACTGGGTCACGGGTAGACCGTTTTTCATTTTTTTACACACTCAAAAGGGTCGGCTTTTTTCTGCTCAATGCGCACATTCCCGCCGCGCAGGGCCCCGGTCTCGGGGTCGCGGTGAAAGGTCTTTATAAACGTCTTCTATGCTATATATTTTCAACCCAGCCCTAGAGCCCAGGGCTGACACCACGGTATTCATAATCATCGAGTTCAGAGGGGTCTTCGACAGGGTGCCCGGCCTTTAACGCCGCCTGCAGCTCTTTTACCTTCAGATTTTCAAAGTCGCTGGGCTGCATGCAGAAAATTCAGTACTGCATAGTTGACTGGGCAGCAACATGTATTTTAGGCGAAGGCGGGCTTAAATGCGCTCTTTCAGCCACTCAACCTTGGCCTGCAGACGGGCATCGTCAGCATGATAGCGCAGGGCCTGCTCAAATACCCGCAGCGCCTTAACGTATTCATTTTTGACCACATAACACTGAGCCAGTTTCGAGCTGGCCAGCAGCAGAGCCGGCTTCTGCACCAGCACAGCCTTAAAGCACTGCTTGGCTTCATCAAGCTGGTCATTTTTCAGATAGGCCAGGCCCAGGTTGTACAATGGCAGATAAGAATGGTCGCCACTGATATCAAGGTACTGCTTGAGATACTGGGTAGACATGGTAAACTCACCATTGCGGTAGGCGATCTGGCTCAGTAATTCAATATTGGCAGACAGAGAGCTGTCGCAGGTTAAAGAGCGAGTGGCATTTTCGCGAGCCAGTTGCAGGTCACCTTCATGCAGGGCCTCTTTTGCCTGATTATAGTAATCAATGGCCTCATCTCGCATGGCGCCACAGTAAACCATAAGTACCGTAACATCATCACGAATCTCTGCTTCACCAATAAAGGCCTGCCACTTCTGGCGAACTTCACGCAGCAGGGTTTTGGCCGAAAGCTTACGATCATAGCTCAATTCATTGTATGACTGCCTGAGCCATCTGGTCAATCGCTCAACACCTGTTTCTTC
>CAZHLC010000086.1:0-9850 GCA_964532545.1 uncultured Leptospiraceae bacterium
TTTATGATAAGATCTCGTTAACCCGCATGCGCTCACGTTTAAAACAGGCCCAGCGGCTGGCCCTGCAGAAGCTTTCTGAGAACTAGCACACTCAATAAGCACCAGCATTGTTCTCGACCTCTGCAGTGCCTGTGAAAAATAGCAAATATGTACACCCGTAAAAGATATCGCGCCATCGAAATGGCCCTCTGGACGCGTTTCGATACCCTGAAGTTTATTCTGATCATTACAGCCTGGGTCGCTGCCTACCAGTTTATTGACATCGCCTGGCTGCGCATTCCATGGACGCCCATGGCCTTAATCGGTACCGCGGTAGCCTTTGTGATTGGCTTTCAGAATAACTCTGTTTATGGCCGCATTTGGGAGGCTCGTAAGATCTGGGGGGGCGTGGTCAACACTTCGCGCACCTTCGCTGTGTTTGTGCAAGATATGGTGACAGGCGAGCATGCCCAGAAGGCACCCGCGGCTGACGAATTGGCGCAAGAGGTGAAGACACTCACCTACCGTCACATTGCATGGATGACCGCCCTGCGCCATTCGATGCGCCAAGAGAAAGAGTGGGAGGTTGTGGCCAAAACGCGCACCAACACCGAATGGGGCATTGCACCGCCTGAAAAACGGGCTGACCTGAAAGAAGACCTGAGCCCTTACCTTTCAGAACAAGATCTCGAATACGTGCTTGATAAAGGTAATAAGCAAACGGCGGTGCTCTATCTGCAATCACACCACTTGCGGGCTTTGAAAGAGCGGGGTCTTATCTGGCAGTTTGCTTTTCTGCAGCTCGAAAGAGTTATTGAAGAACTGTTTACTCTGCAGGGTAAAACTGAGCGAATCAAGAACTTTCCTTATCCGCGGCAGTATGCTACTCTCAATCACTTTTTTATGTGGATCTTGCTGCTCTTTCTACCCATCGCATTGGTTCCCCAATTCACCGATATCGGTGTGAAGATCATCTCAGATTATCCGCGGCTGGGTGAATACTTTGCCTGGCTCTCGATACCCATCTATACGGCCGTCGCCTGGGTGTTTCACACCATGGAGCGTATCGGCCGCACCGGCGAAAACCCCTTTGAAGGCACGGCCAATGATGTGCCCATTTCGACCATTGCCCGCGGTATTGAAACTGATCTCAGGCAGAATCTGGGCGAGAAGAAAGAAGATATACCACCAGCCTTTGCTGATGATCATCATGTGCAGTTTTGAGGTGCCGGTCGGCATATGCCCCATGCGGTTAGAGCTAGCTCAACTTCACATTCGCAAAGGTATTCTTTAATAGATTCAACAGGTTCTGGGGTAATGGGGCCTGAATAATGACATCAATCTTGGCTATCTCTTTGGCAGAGAGATGCTCATTCACATAGGTCACAAACCGTTCTATTTTAGGTTTGGGGTTTCCTGTGATAACAAGTTCGGTCTCTACTACCTCATGTAGGGCTGAAGCACTCGCCAAACAGGTTGCATGGTCTTGCGCGATTTTTCAGACTCGGCTTCTTTATAGCCCTGCCTGACATTATCGATTAGCGGCTTACATTCATAGTTGACCATATCAAGGCGGGCCCCCGCTTCGAGCAGCAATTTTACAAGCCTCGTGTGGCCGCCAGCAATCGACCGGCTTAAGGCGGTGTTACCATAGTGATCGCGGGCAAGCACGTCAGCCCCGTTTTCAATCAGAAGTTTTGCCAGCTCATACTGCCCCTGGTGGGCAGCCCACATAAGAGCGTCTTGTTTGTGCTCGTCGCGATGGTTCAGGTCGGGTTTATATTTCAGAATCTTTTTCGCCAGCCGGGGCGACATGGGTTTAACGTCTATATAGTGAGGTACCATGAACCTGGCGGCCTGTTGCCGGGTAATTTTCGCACCATTGTCGACAAGTAGCTCAGCGATGCCATAGGCCCCATTGAAACCGGCCCGCTCAAAGGCAGATTTGTTTATGGCTTTGGCGTTGACATTAACCCCAGCTGCGACCAGGGCCTTGCCGGCGGCGAAGTTCCGTCTTTGAATGGCGCCCAAAAGGGCACGATCATGCACTTTGGCGCCGTTTTGTAGCAGCCACTTGACGAAGAAGTCGCCTTTTAATTCTGCCGCATGAGACAGGGCCGATTCACCCTGGTTGTCTATAACATCGAACCGGGCTCCCAGCGCTTTTATTCGCTCGAGGGCCTTGAGCAGACGCTCAGGCTTATGTTCAAAGGCCAAGCGTTCTCTAAGTACAACTTCTGCCGAGATATGGCCGCCCCCGCCATCAATGGCATTAATACTTGCTCCGTTTTTGAGAAACAAATCGAGGGTTTTGAAGTCATAATGGGGGTACATGGTAGCCACCACATTTGCACCAGTTGGTTTTAGCCCCTTAGCAATTAGATATTCAGTAATAGCGTACGATCTTTTTCTTCTCTGCAATAAGATATCAAGCAGGTCGTGCCCATACTTATTTTTAAACCTGGCTAAATCACGCCCCTTTGATAGTCTCTTCAGGGTCTGCAAGTCGCCGGCCCTTACGGCGGCGGCCACTTTTTTGAAGCCCGCATCTGGGTCTTTGAACCCCGAACGCTTGAGCAGGGCCTCGACTTGTTTTAGCTCTGGTTTGCCCGCGAAGTTGGCGAGAATAGAAGCGTAGGCTGGTGAACCCTCGCTAACATCGTTGATAGAGGCCCCGTGTTTTAAAAGCAATTTGAGCACTGCTAAGCTGCCCGCAGCCGCCACGGGCTGCACGACATCGGGCCTGCGTTTAACTTTTGCCCCGTGCTTGATGAGCAATCGAACCATTTCGGTTTTGCCCGAAGATGCTGCAGACGTAAGCATCGAATAGTTGGTTTTTTCACGCTCGTTTGCTGTGGCCCCCTTGCTCAGTAAGTAGCGGGCAATGGGCAGGTTATTGCGATCGACGGCCCAATGCAGGGCGTTAACCCCGCGCACCCTGGCACCTTTAGAAACCAGGTAACGTACCAGCTTGAGGTCTTCTTCACGAACCGCAGCTGTTAAAGCCGTATCGCCGTCATCGGGTGAGCCATTAATATTTGCGCCACGGCTAATAAGAAACTTGAGATATTCGGGGGCATCAACTGCATGCATCAAGGGGGTACCGTTGACTTGATCAATGTAGTTGATGTCACCACCATGGGCGATAAGCAATTTGGCCATGGCAATGTTGTTGGTGCCCATAAGAGCGCTTTCGCCCCAGCGGTTTTTTACATTAGGGTCGGCCCCTATTTTGAGTAGCTTCTCGGCAGCCGCGAGCTTACCCTCAGAAACGGCGCACATCAATTTGAAATTTGCATCGAGCTTTTTGTCGGCGGCCACTCTCTTTGGTGAGGGTTTTGCAGTGAGTAGGCTAAAAGCAGCTAAGAAAACAAGTGTGCGTCGGGCATACATTAAGACAGCCCTTCGCCTTTGAGATGGTGTTGCAAGGTTTTTGCTTATGGGGCTTGTAAGAAAAATCTGCCTAAAACTCAACCACAGCCATTGAGTTGTACTTGTTGGGTGCATAGCCTGCTGCCCCAAGGGGAGCTACCAGCTCGGGGGCTTCAAGTGAGGTAAACTTGTTGGCGCCGTTGGCCATACAGATTTCTTTCATGTTCTCGGCATTGGCTGAGAAGGTCAGGGGTTCTGAGAAAAAAAGTTCCATCAGTTTGGGTGAGATTTTCATGATCTGCTGCTCAAGCACCGAAGGTGCGTGGGTGTTCCAGTAATCGAAGGCAATAACAGAGCCTGCCCCGAATTCGCGGGCCAGAGTGGCCATGGTATTTTCTATCACCTCACGGGTGATGTACATGGTCACACCTTCCCAGATAAAATAGGTCGGTCGGCTGCGATCAACAGAGGCCAGAATATCTTCAAGCGACTGGTTGATAAAGTCGGCTTCAAGGTATTGTACATAGTCGGTGGCAACCTGCAGCTTGTTCAGCAGGGCCAGCTTGCTCTTCTGGGTTGCAGGAAAGTCGACCTCGTAAATCTGGTGTTTGATCAGATTACCCAGACGGTAGGCTCTCGAGTCATAGCCGGCACCCAGAAGCACAATGTTTTTCTCGGCGGCATATTGTTTCAGCAGATAGTCAAGATAGCCATGGCGTAGAATGATCCAGTCATATAAACCAAAGCTAAGTTTACGATAGGCCTTCTCGCGCCGCTTGGCATTGAACAGGCGGTACTGGGTGGTAACAAAACCGTCTTGTAGAAAGTTATGGGCCATCGAATCTTTGAGAATCGACGACTCACCATGCCAGGCATACTCAAGGGCGCGAAACAGGCAGACAAGCTCGGCGGTTTTGCTGGGCTTACCCTCTTGCATCAGGCGGCAGACTTAATCTGGTTTTCGATAATCTGATTCACCTCAATGGGGTTTTCGCGGTGGGCCCAGTGGTTGGTATTCATTGAATACTTGTGCAGGTGGGTAAAAAACTGTTCGTGATTGTCATAGGCCTCGGGTTTGATGGCCAGATCGCGCTCGGCAATCACAATGCTCACCGGTAAATCAATATGGGGTGGCAGGGGCGGAATGCCTCTGCGTAAAAGCTGGCGGTAGAGATTTACCCCATTGCGCATGATGTCAACAATCTCTTGCGTGGCATAGTTATGCATGGGGTCAGTGGCTGGTATCTCGCCGGCCTGCATGGCGTACTGCCAACCGGTTGCGGCAAAGTTATCAATAACAAACTCGGGTAGAAAGGGCAGCTGAAAGAGCATGATGTACCAAGACTTGAGAAACTGCTGACTGAGTGTGGCCCACTGGCCAAGGTCGGCATTAAACAGGTTCTCACGAACATTGTCAAAGGCGATGGCCACATGGGGGCAGCTGACGGCCGTATAGCTTTTAACACGTTTACTGAGGGCCGGGTTTGAGATATACTGAAAAGCCAGTATGGCACCCCAGTCATGGCCTACCAGGTGCACCTGCTCATCGTCGGCTAAGAACTTACAGGCGGCCGTGATGTCGGGCATGATATCATCTATACCATAGGCATCACTGGCCGAGGGGGCGGTTGAGCGACTGATGCCACGAAGATCAATGGCGCAGACATTGTAGCTGTCTTTGAAGTGTTCTAGCTGGTATTCCCAACTGCGGTGATCATCAGGAAAGCCATGCAGAAAAAGAACGCACTCGCGTTTTTCTTCTTTGTTAGTCTGGTTGTAGGTTGCGAAGAGCTGAAGGTTGCCGCTTTTAATAAATGTCGTTTTCATAGTTTTAGTTTATTAAGGTTCTAGATACGAAGGGAAACAGATCAGGTGTCAAGCGTTGAATGGTGGTTGATAATTGAGATTTTAATCCCGGAAAGCACTCGACCTCACCGGCCCGAATGGCCTGCATAGCCTGTTTGACCACGGTGGGCGGGTCATCAAGAATGAAGTCGGGCACCTCATAATCTTGTGACAGGCCAAACTGGTCTGATTTCAGCAGGTTAGTGCGGGTAAACCAGGGGTAGACATTGGTTACGGCTACCCCATCGTTTTTAACCTCACCGGCCAGGGCAAGGCCAAAGGCCCTGATGGCAAATTTCGAAGCGCAGTAGGTTGCGATATACGAGGCCGGAATATGGCCTGCTACCGATGAGATATTCACAATATGACCATAGCCCTGCTTCTGCATGGCTGGCAGAAAGTTTTCAACCAGACGCATGGGGGCGCGGGTGTTGATGTCTAGCACCTTCTCCCACTTATCATTGGGGGTTTCAGCGAACTTGCCGCTAATGGCGATGCCGGCATTGTTAATCAGCACATCAACATGATCAGTTAAAACCTTTGCTTCATTAAACAGTTTGCCGCAGCCTTCGCGGGTGCTTAAATCAGCTGAGATGATAGCCATGATATCTTGTTCTGTGAGGCCCATTGATTCAAGCAACTGCTCGACCGGCTCACGCCGCAAGTCGGTTAATATAATGCGGGCCCCTTCTTTAAGAAATTCGCGGGTGAATTCTGAGCCCAGGCCCCCTGAGGCCCCGGTAATCAGCACAATTTTGTCTTTAAATGAGTTCATAGATCCAGCAGTAAAATTATGACAGTGTTGTCAATTATTTCTTAGAGAATCTCTGTCACCCGCCTTCGCAGGGCCGGCAGGGCCTTCTTTGCAAACCAGGGATTTTTGGCCAGCCAGATGTTGTTGCGCGGCGAGGGGTGGGGCAGAGGCATAAACCGGGGCAGGAACTTTTTAAAGTCTTTCACCGTCTGGGTAAGGCTGGGCCCCGGTTTTTCAAGGTAATGTTTCTGGGCATAATGGCCGGTAAGCACCAAAAATTCGAGTTTCTTCATTATTTTCATGATTGGCTCATGCCAAGTGGCGGCGCATTCGGGCCTGGGCGGCAGATCGCCACTTTTGCCCCGGCCAGGGTAGCAGAAGCCCATGGGCAAGAGGGCAACTCGGTTGCTGTAGAAGGTATCGCTATCAATGCCCAGCCACTCGCGCAGGCGATCACCGCTGGGGTCTTGCCAGGGCACGCCACTGGCATGCACCTTTGTGCCCGGTGCCTGGCCAATGATTACAAGGCGGGCATCGGGGTGAAATTGGCAGACGGGCCTTGGGCCCAGGGGTAGATATTTTTCACAGATGGTGCACTCGCCCACCTGCTGGCGCAGCGCCTTGAAGCCGGCCATCAGCCGGCCACGGTACGTTCGGCCAGTCTCTTAACTGCTTTGAGGTCGCGTTTGCCAGTGCCCAGTACAGGAATTTCAGGAACCCGGTAGAAATCGGTTTTCTTGGGTTTAAAGATGGGGGGCAGTTTCTCAGCAGCCTTGAGTATTTCTTCTTCTGAACAGGGCAGGCCGGTATGCAGAGCTACAATCTTCTCGCCCTTCTTGGCATCGGGCACTGCTGCAATGGCCAGCTGAAACTCTTCACCATGGTTTGAAATAAGAAAGTCTTGCAGCACCTCTTCAACTTTATCGAGGGGAATCATTTCGCCGCCGATTTTGGCAAAGCGTGCCAGGCGACCGGTAATATAAAGAAAATTATCTTCATCAAGTTTGCCGATGTCGCCGGTGTTATATCCACCGAGAATAAAAACCTGCTCGGTCAAGTCGGGTCGATTGAGATAGCCCTGCATGCGGGCGGGGCTGCGCACCACGATGAGCCCTTCTTCACCCACAGGCAGTTCTTCATGGGTTTCTGGGTCAACAATGAGAACTTCAATGCCAGCCAGGGGGCGGCCTACTGAACCACTGCGCTTACCCGAAGCAAATTCAGGAAAGGCCAGCCGGTCGGGTATCTCGGTTGAGACCGTGGGGCTGAGTTCGGTGCAGCCGTAGCCTTCGAAGACTTCGGCACCAAATACTTCATGAAAGGTCTGCTTGAGTTCGGCTGAACATTTTTCAGCACCAACCACGATATACTGCAGCTTACGAAAGTGTTCAGGCTTAATACGTTTTAAATAAGTACGAGCAAAGGTGGGAGTACTGACTGTCATGGTGGGGTTGGTCTTGGCTGCAAATTCGCCCAGGCCCTGGGCATCGCGGGGGTTGGGGTAGGCAGCAATCTGTACCCCTGAGGCCAGAGGGCTCCACATTCCGTTGATCAGGCCGAAGCTGTGAAACAACGGCAGAGAGCTCATCAGAGTTACATCTGAGCCTTCTTTCTCAATCAGGGTTTTATCTATCGAGTCGCAGTGAGCCAGAATCTGCTCATGGGTAAGGCAGATACCCTTGGGGTCACCGGTGGTGCCCGAAGAGAAAAGTACAGTGGCAATATCTTCTTTTTTGGCTTTGTCAAAACCAAAGGTGAGACCCAGATAAAACAGAATCATGTACCAGAGCACCTTGAGCTTTGAAACCTTAGGTCTGATATCTTTATCAAGTAAGACAACTTTAACCGGTATTTCGGGGTTACCAATTTTATCAAGGTAGCGCTGGGCACTGATTACGGTTTCGATGCCGGCAATGGCAAACATACGTTTGAGCTGCTCGGTACCTACAGTGTGGTTGAGGTTTACCGAAACCCGGCCATCTAAGGCAATGATAATGTTGGCCATGGTGCCGCCGATGCCCGGGGGCAGCATCACGCCAATGAAGCGCTGCCTTTTCATTGGAATCAGTTTGCGCATGGCCATGCACGCTGCTGCCAGCTTAATGCGGTTAATCGAGGCAAAGGGGTCGGTGATACAGTGTTTGCGTGGGTCACCGGCTACCCGGCGCAGAAAAGCGCCACTGAGGGTGCGGGTATCTTTTTGCTGTCGGTTCAGTGCCTCTTTATATGAATACATAATTCGTACCAGTTAACTACCTTTTCTCTGTGTTGTCAAACTCATCAATCTACCCCCACTACCAGTAAAGAATCGTGGCCCTGCCAGGTGAAGGGTATAACAAAGGTCGGGGGTTTCAGCTGAAATTTAAAGGTCTCGGGGCGCCCCTTGACAACCACCGGCACCGAAATCATAAAATTGGGCCCAAAGACAGTGCGCACGTTGCCAGATATGGTGTTGGCGATTTCACCAATCATGGCATAAAGGTCTTCTTCGGCTGTTTCTTCTTGCCCCAGAACGATGCCGGTCACAGCCTGAATCATGGCGGTTGAAGTTGAGAAATAGACACCGCCCTTCTGTTTGCCTGTAATGCCAATTAAACCGGTGTAATCAATCAGCTCAAGCTTTTCGGTTTTCATATAGGGTACACCCATAACAGCTTCTGTGCCGGTGACCTTTTTGAAGTACTCGAGAGTACAGTCGATAAAGACCTGAACATCTTTTACATTCACGTTGATTCATGCTGCTGAAACCCTGTGGTCTGTAAATATCTTTACTTTGGCAGAGTGGGCACGAACCCATTTATATAGCTGACGCCTTATTTGAGGCCTTAATTTATGTCGCATGAAGTTTTTTATCGATACGGCAGATATTGAAGAAATTAAAAAAGCCCATGAGCTGGGCATACTTGATGGGGTTACCACGAATCCGTCGCTGGTGGCTAAAACAGGCAAACCGTTTAAAACCGTTATAAAAGAAATATGTGAATTGGTTGATGGCCCGGTTTCGGCCGAAGTGGTTTCAACCGAAAAAGATGGCATCTTAAAAGAAGGGCGTGAGCTGGCTAAACTGGCAGAGAATGTGGTAGTGAAGGTTCCCCTGATACCTGAGGGTTTAAAGGCCGTTAAGGTTTTCAGCCAAGAAGGCATTAAAACCAATGTAACCCTGTGCTTTTCATCAAACCAGGCTCTGCTGGCCGCCAAAGTAGGTGCCACCTATATTTCACCCTTTGTAGGCCGCATTGATGATAAAGGCCAAGACGGCATGCAGCTCATCGAAGAAATCGTAACCATTTACCAGAACTATGACTATGACACCGAAGTTCTGGTGGCCAGCATTCGCCACCCCATTCATCTGCGCGATGCGGCCCTGTTAGGGGCAGACGTAGCCACCATACCATTTAAGGTTTTTGACATGCTGGTGCAGCACCCCCTTACTGACATTGGTCTTGAAAAGTTTCTGGCTGATGCGAAAAAATTTCAATGGGATTAATTATCGGTGCTGAAAACTATCTCAGTTACCAACCAGAAGGGCGGGGTGGCCAAAACCACCACCGCAATTCACCTGGCCTCGGGTATTGCCCGCAGCAAGCCTGAGAGTCAAGTCTTACTGATTGATCTTGATTCACAGCGCAATGCTACCAGCGTGCTGCTGCAGAAGGGTAACTTTGATGTTGAACAGACTGTTTATCCCATTTTTCAGAAAAAGCCCCTGAGCAGCTCGCAGATTCACAGCACCCACCTTGAGAACCTGAAATGTATACCCTCATCGCTGCAGCTGGTTGAAATTGAAAGTCTGCTGGCCAATTCGCTTGATGGCTTTTTCAGATTGAATGAGGGTATTGAGCGGGCCCGTTCAGAGTTTCAATACATCATTATCGACTGCCCGCCCAGCCTGTCGATTAT
>CAZHLC010000087.1:0-9828 GCA_964532545.1 uncultured Leptospiraceae bacterium
GTAAGCTGTCTCTACAGGTTGATATCTGTTATGATCTACAATAAGCATACGATAGCCGTAGAGAAGAGTACCCTTATATTTGCCTGAGCGCGGAATGTAATTATAGTTCTGCCATTTGATGCCTGCAATTTCTGGGGCCGCTATGCTGTTTTGAAATTTCGGATGCGCAATCAGACAGAATGGATCATTTGAGCCACGGCCCAGGTCGATGTTCGCGCCCTCAAGAAATACAGCGGCCCAGTAACACTGCAGCGAGCGGTAGGTTGGCAGATTTGGCGAGGGTTGAATGAAATGATGATCGCTGTTGAGAAAATGTAACTGCGGCCGGTAGTTTTTCAAAGGTTGAACTTTCAGTTTCACTTTGATCTTTTTACGGGTATGGTAATACCTGGCCAGCTCACCGATTGTATAATAAGGAAAAAACGGAATAGGTTCTTCACCGAGATATGAATACGATTTGACCACCGGGCCCAGAGAAGACATGTACGCGGCCGGGTTTGCCACATCGATGAACCAGTAGGTGTAAGTCTTACGACCGGCCGCGACTCTATTGAAGGCGCGCAGCGTTCGGGTGAAAATGGTTCGGTAGGTAAAGGGTCTGACACCTGCATCTGGCAGGCTATAGACAATGGCTTCGCAGCCAGCCATCATGGCCGCTATTTCTTTTTCAGAAGCATAGTAAATGGTTTGCATCTTATACTTTTGGTTGGGCTTCTTACCATGAGCTGTCTCGGTAGCGCTTAACCCATGTTCGGGTGTGAACACCTTGATGAGCTTAACCCTCTTGCTTGCAAATTTTTCATGCAGCCAGGTAGGATATTTTCGCTTGCGTGCTTTAAGATAAAGTAAAGCCCCCATACCCGCCTGGTTTGATACCAGGCAGGCATTTTTATTTTTCAATTGGGGTAGTGTTTCGTTAAGAAATGTTTGAACAGGGGTTTTCGAGTTTTTTTGTATCGCTCGAAAGTAGCGTACCGTGCTTTCGCCCTGAAACGATGGTCTAGTGTTCTGGGATGTCTTACAGGCCGTAAGCAAACCAACCACGGTTAGAATAATTATATTTCGCATTTGTGAAAGAGGTGAGTGGTTACTTCCACTTTATAGAGCAGCCCATCGATGGGTACTGCTTTTCAGCAATGGCCTTGCCAGCGATAAGATTCTCAATCGCTTCTTTAAGGTCTTGGCGGGTGACTTTGCTTTCATCTTGCCAGTTATCGTCGATGCGCCCATGATATACCAGTTCGAGGTTTTTGTCGTAAAGGTAAATATCAGGTGTGCACTGGGCCTTCAAAGCCCGGGCCACTTCTTGTGTCTCATCGACAAGATAAGGAAAGCTGATCTGCCATTCGGTAATTTTCTGCTGCATTACTTCAGGGGCATCGTCTGGGTAATTGGGATTTATATTGGGGTTGATGGCAACCGTGTTAACACCCTGTGGCTTTGCCCACTCGGCCAATGCTATTGACCTTGGCCACACCGCCATGGCATAAGGGCAGTGATTACATGTTACAATAAGCAGCAAACCCTCTGGGCCAACCAGCTCTGCTGGTGAATATGTTTTACCTGCGGGGTCAGGCAGACTAAACTCAGGAATTTTTGACCCTAAAGGAACTTCAATTGATTCAAGCAGGGCCATTGCTTCAAACCTGTATAATAGCGTTTTTGATTGTTCGCAGCGAACCGTCTTGAACCAGGGGGTGCAGGTGAACCAGGTCACCTGTTGTCAGAATCAGTTCACCCCATAGATCTCGACACCTTTCAAGGGCCTCGATGGCATCGTGGTTGCGGCCCACCCCGGTAAGCGCCTTTGCATAGATAAAGAGAGCCTCAGGGTCGTTCTCACCCCAGTGATAGAGCTGAAGTTCAACACACGCGAGGGATTGTTTATAGTCTTCTGTATCTAAGTAGCATTCAGCCATGAGATCGTAATAGGGAAACTGCTCATGAAGACTGGCTGCATGTTTAAACAAAATCTGTGCACGCCGATATGCTGCACACGAATAGTAGAGATGGGCCAGCTCAAGATAGATATGGTAAAGATTATAATCGTTTGCGAGTCTGTTTTCACGGTTTAACTGCAGGGCAGCATTTAGAACCTGAATGGCCTCACGAGGTTGATTAATCTCACGCAGAAACTGTGCATAACCCAGAGAATACTTTGTATTATCAGGGTAGAGACGCAGGGCCCGGCGGTATAGACTTCTTGCGGTGTTTAATTTACTCAACTGTGCGAAGAAGTACCCCCCTAGAAATGATATCTGACCACTTTGAGGAAACTTTTCAACTAGTTCTTCAATGTACGATATAGCGTTGCTGATGTTGCCAATCTTCAATTGGCAATGAATTTTGATCTTTGCGATCTTTGAATAAAGAAAGAGTTTATTCTGGGCATGGCCTTCGACCTTACTGAGCATATTGAAAGCCCTTGAAAAATCTTCTTTACTATATAATGATTTAGCCTCGTGAATTACAGCGAATAATTCTTTTCTGGTCATTTGCGGTTGCCCGGAGTATCGTTTCTTGTTATGTCTCGGAGTAACTGTCAAGTTAAAAACGTCTTTTTTTCGTGAATAAGCTGCTATTAAAAAAAGGTTGACTGGTCAGTCTGCGGGGATGAGATTCCCGCCCATGAAAAAGTCACCCTTCTCTGCAAAAGAGCTAAAAGATTACAAAAAATTATTAGAAGAAAAACGAGCTCGAATACTTAAAGATATTCAAGAGCAATCTGAAGAGCTGTTAGAAGAAAAAGACGAGCAGGGTGATCTGGTAGATCAGGCCACCAATCTACTTGAAAGAAATATCAGCCTGAGCCTCACTGAAGCTGAAAAAGAGATTATTGCTGACATTGATGATGCCCTTGAGCGTATTGGAAACAAGACTTATGGCGTTTGTGTCGATACCGACGAACTTATTCCTAAAGCGCGCTTGAAGGCCATACCTGAAGCGAAGAGAACAGCCGACGCTCAAGAAAAGTTTCAGAAGCGTATGCAGCATGAAAAAAGGCGATCTGCGAAGTTGCGCTAATAATGCATGTCGAGCAGTATCCCCGTTTTATTGAGATACTCAAAGACTTTCAATATCTGATAAAGCGTCGCCAGAGCAAGCTGCTCTGGCGCAGAGATTCAGAACTCGAACCCGAATTATACGATCTTTCGTTTCAACCAGCCCTCAAAAGCAGCACGGTCGAGAGGGTTTTTCAAAGCGATCTGTGCACCCGCTGCCAGCGCAGAATATCCTACAAAAAAGAGCAGTTCACTGAAGAAGTGCCCAGTTTGCCCTATATGATACTGGTGCAGAATACTTTTATCGGAGAAGAAAGCGGTTATTATCAAGACCCGGCTGTTGATGAGATGTTTCGCAAAATTATCAGCTCGGTTCTAAAACATTCGGTCGAAGAATTTCTGGTGCGCGAGGTTTTACGCTGCCACTTCGGGGCAGAAGAGGCCAGCGACCAGCGCTGGGTGGCCAACTGTAAAAGCCATATCGAAGATGATATTCAGAAGTTCAACTTGAAGGGCATACTCATCATAGGCCAGGCTGCTCCGTTACTTTTTCCTGAAAAAGAAGAGCTGAAAAACCTGATTGGCCAGGTTAATCAGTTTATGGGCATACCCATGGTTGTTACCCCTGGCCCAACCCGTCTAGTCTACATGCAGAGAAACAATTTCAGCAAAGATAAGATTGTAACCGAAAAGAAAAAGATCTTTAATGCCGTGCAACTGTTTCAAAACAGTGTGATGACCTAGCATTTCTCAACCACAACAGCGGCAGATACACCACCGCCTGCACAGACAGTAGTAGCAGCCGTCTTAGCACTGGTATTCTCTTGTAGAGCCTGCTGGCAGTTTGCCAATAGTCGCAGCCCCGTGGCCCCCACTGGGTGACCCATGGCGAGACTTCCCCCGTTGGGGTTGAGGCGGGTGCCGAGATGTTTTTCAAGATCAAAACCAGTCTGCTCTCTTACCAGTTGATATGTAGCCAGTGCCGTTGCAGCGAAGGCCTCATGAATTTCGTATTGGTCAACCCTGTCGACCGTTAAGCCGGCTTTGTCGATTGCTGTTAGAAAACTGTCTGTCATTGATAAGCCCATGGTCTGGGGCAGGGTGCCTCGTCTTGACCAACCGCGCAGTTTGTTAGCAGGCAAAAATGGTCTCAGTTTTTCAGCGCCTTGTCTTGAAGTAATAAGGGTGACGGCCGCCCCATCTGAACGTGGGCAGCTGTTTGCAGCTGTTATTTTTAGAGGGCCATCATTGAAATCTGTCATATGGGCCTTATATTTCTGATGAAAGTTTCGAGCAGCCCCCGGTTCGCTGCCAAAGACGGGTTTACTTTTCTTCAAAAAACTGTCGATCTTTTCTGATTTCAATTTGATTGTCTCATCAATATCAGGGTAGTCAGGGTCTTGATGAATATAATCTTTGATACGATCAGAGCTCCAGTTTGCTTCGGCAAGCTTGAATGACTGGGCGGTATAAGCATCAAGATGCTCTCGAGAAATAGCCAGATTGTGAGCCACAATTTCTGCCGTTGTAGTCATGCTACCTGCAAAATTGGGATCATCAAAGATAACATCTGAGCCATCAATAAAGTTAAGGCCATCACTTTCCATCTCTGCAATAGTGGCATAGTTTTTACGCAGCCTTGCTGGTGTCGCACTTTTCTTATTAGAGCGGGGGGCACTTACCCAGATAGGCAGATTTGTAAGTGATTCTTCACCAATAACCATAATAACATCGGCTTCTTTCAGCAGCACCTGCCTGGCCGCCTCAATAATGGCCTCTAAGCCCGAAGCGCAATTGTTTGAGACATTCAGGGCCCAGGTCGAAGGCGAAAGCCCACATTCAATGGCAATATAGCGGGCCTGGCTGGGGTGTGATGGGCTGGTGTAGATCTCACCAACGACCAGCCCATCAATGAGCTCGCTGTCAATATTATGCCTTCGTAGATATTCACTGGCTGTTCTCAGACCCAGTTCATAAGATTGAAAATTGGTAAGAGATTTACCTATCTGGCCGATGGGGGTTCTTAAAACGGGAAATACGAATACATCATTCATTTGAACGCATTTTCATTAACATCGACCAGATTCCCTCTTGGCAGACCTTGCCCGTTTGCTTTTTGACGCTGGCTTTGAGAGTTACATGACCGACCTTGAGTGAACCACGAATAGTTCTTTCTTCTTTTTGTTCAACGGTCAGCTCAACATGAACCGTGTCGCCGATGAATACCGGTCTGACAAATTTCCAGGTATCAATACTTTCGAAGGCCACGATGGTATCTTCAAGAACCCCTGTTTGTACAGCCAGGCCTGTGGCCAGTGACATCGTAAGCATGCCGTGAGCAATGCGCTGTTTGAAAGGAATCGTTTTAGCATATTCTGCATTAATATGAAGCTCAGACCAATCACCGGTAAAGCCAGCAAAATTGACAATGTCTGCCTCTGTAACTGTTCTTCCCTGGGTTTTGATCGTTGTGCCCAATTCAAAATCTTCAAAGAAGAGCCCTCTTCGTATATTCATATGTTGAAAGGGCTCGAGATGAGGTAAAACGTCAACATTTTAAAAAAAGCTCTTAGAAACTGGGAAATTTTCGCTCTCAGGGGGTATTACCCTGTTATGAAGGCACCATATGCAATTTTGGGAATTTGCGACATCTTTGAAATAAGGTTCAAGCTGGAAGTTTGGCTTCGAATCAAGGGGCTCGCGCAAAAACATGATTTAACATATACATGGATTGTGTGGCTGGCCTTGTTCAGGTTGATCAAAATGCAGCCAAAGCCTATAACACATAATGGTTTGATACTCGCCTTAAAAAATAAATATCGAAAAGTGCCGGCTGGTCAGTTGCATCGGCATCTTTTATGCCTTTACGGTGACGATGCAGCTCGGCCTAGGTTAGCTGCTCATCAATGGGGTATGACTATTAGCCGGTTTGTGCGCCTTGCTCTCGAGCTGAATCTCGAAGACATTGCGAAAGAGCTTGAAGAAGGCCATGATGTCACCAAGCGTGGAATCAAGATGTTCAATGGGATTGGCCATCGGCCCCGAGTTGATATGGAATTTCATATCAAAGGCATCGTTTTCAAGCCTTTTCAAGTTCTTGATTACTGGCCCAAAAGAAAAATCTGGACTCCCGCTCGTTTGAGACTCTTATCGCGGGAATAATGCCATTGACAATGGCATAAAGTCTGTGATTTTTTGTATGTGGAAGACGAAATCAAGAAATTATTAGACAAAACTTTTTACTACATAAATGGCCTCTATACCAATGCGGTCTCTGCCCGCAATACGGCCATTGAAATGACCGAGCGCTTTAAATCAATTAAGGCTGCCCTTCAGATCAATGAGCACATAGACAATATTGAGCTGCTTCATCGCCAGGGAAAAGAGAGGATTAAAGAAACGGTAGAAGTGGTAGAGAAGCGCATAAAAGATGCTTCTGAGACTGAAACCGCTGAAATCAAAGCGATGCTTGATGAGAACATTGCTCTCTGGCATCAAGCCCTTGATAAAATTAAGGCCGAAAAAGATTCATTACTAAATATTGCTGATGATGTCACCGAGGCAAAGCTGAATAAACCAATCATTGAAAATGATTGATAATAAAAGCGTTGACAATCTAAGCTAACGCCTTCGAATATTGGCAAATGTCAGAGCCCGCGGTTCAAGTTATTAACAGAGAGGGTATTAAAATCGCCCGGCTTATTAATATTCCTGAGTTTAATCTTTTCAGCATGAACAAAATCAAGCAGCAGCTGCAAGAGGCTATAGCTGAACGCCCTGAAAAAATCATAATAGATTTATGCAACGTTGATTATATTGACTCTTCAGGAATTGGCACCCTGATAGCGATTCGTCGCAACGTAACAGCATATAAAGGAAGCTTTTATATTACAGGGCTGAATTTTGCGGTAAGTCAGGTCTTTGCCCATACCAAGCTCGATCAGCTTTTCAAGATCTTGCCCAGTGTAGAAGATGCAATTGATAGTACTGGCCTGTAAAGCTAATCAAATATCAAGCTCACCCGGGGTAATAGTAAAGTTTTTTTCTAGTGGGTCACCGCTAGGTTCTTGATTATACGCGACCTCTTCTAGCTTGTCTTTGTCATCGTTCAGAGCTTTTTTCACAAAGGAATCAATTAGAGAGCTGTACCTGGCCCCCTTCACATGTAACCATTGCCGCTAGAATCAAAAGATCTATGCCCGAGTAAAATTATTGAAGTGCTGGGCTGCGGCCAGTTCACCAGTTACTCCTTCTTTCAGCTTCATTAGCCCTCATATGGTTTTGAAAAGCTCTGCTCTAGTAGAAGATTTCTGGTGAAGATATATACTTTTTTTGGCCTGTGTCACAGGTTTTTATTAAACTATAGACATGCAGGCACAATTACACACCCGACCAGAAACATCTTTTACGCGCTGGGTCGTCGATGACGAAGCAGATCATAAGGCTCTCAATTCAGAACTATTATCGCAATACAAAGACCAGTATGGTCAAACCCTCGCTCAGATGAGCAGATTTGATGCCACATTGGTGGTTTTTCTTCGCCATTTGGGGTGCACATTCTGTCGAGAAACCGTGCATGATATTTTTCACCAGAGAAAGCTAATTGAGGCCGACGGTGCCAAGATCGCATTCGTACACATGGCTGAAGAAGACGTAGCCCAGAGCTTTTTTGAATCTTTTAATGTAGAAGACATACCCCGCTTCAGCGATCCGTCAAAAAAATTATACCAGGGTTTTGGCCTCAAGCGTGGTGGTTTGAGAGCACTCTTTGGCTTGAAAGTGATAAAGCGTGGTTTCGAAGCTGTTAAGAAAGGCTTCGGTGGCCCTAAAATTATGGGTGATGTATCACAGATGCCAGGTGTTTTTCTTATTCGCAGTCTGAAAATTCTGCAGGCCTTTAAACACCAGTATGCTTCTGATCGCCCCAACTACATACGAATTGCACGTTCGTAATTCGTTTACCGCCCTACTGTCTCTCTCTAAAACGCCCTATGCAGGGCGTTTTTTTTTATTCAATTTTATTCTTAATTCCCATCGTTTTGGTTCTTGTGCTATATGTCGGGTACCAGTTTGGGTACAAGCGCGGTATAACTTTTACTGACAGGGCATGGCAAGAAAGAGTACCAGAGATTCGCGAAGATGCCCGTAGTAGATCAAGAGCGGTCTTAGGGGGAAAGTTCAGCGAAAACCTGGCTGCCTATCTTCCTGATTTTCCCTTCAGTCCCACCGAATGCAGGTTTCTGGGCGCCCCGGTTGATTTGGTCGTGTTTGATGGGCTTGACGCTCAAGAGCTGCAACAAATTGTTTTTGTCGAAGTGAAGAGTGGCCAATCAGGCCTTACCAAAAGTGAAACTCAGATCAAGCAGGCTGTTCTAGATGGGCGGGTGCAATGGTACGAATACCGGGTTCCCCATGAAATAACTTCTTGAAATTTTTGACTGCGCTTAATACTTGTTTTTCGAGGGGTTATGATTGCACTGCTTTTGACCATAACTGCAATTTTTGGCATCGGCGAAGCCGAGCTCTTCTCAACCCGCAGCGATGCCAAGCTGTTCTTTAAGTATCAGGCGTCTATTCGCGTCAAAAAGAGTAAGAGCAAAAAGGTTCAAAAGAAAAAGAAAAAACCCTCACCATTAGGCCAGTACAGTGACCACAAGCGGCTTTTTGATCACAATATTTTTCTGCGCAGTCTTTTTAACCGGCAGATTCATCACAGCAAATATGGTAACCTTTTCGAACGTTTCAATCGCGCCAGTTTTATTGATCTGGGTAGTGCGATTATGCATAAAAAAAGGGCGCCTACCGTACAAGACATTGCCAAAGACCGCTCTATTGCCCCGAACCTGAGTCACATCGTTGCCACTGACATAAATGATTATCAGAATAAAAAAGAATATTTTAATCGGTGGATTAAATTACGACGCAAGGTGAGTTTTCAAGTGGCAGAGATTTCTCTATCAATCACCAGGGCCCAGCAGGTCAGCCAGCTTTTTAAAGATTGCAGAATAGATAAGGGCAGTGCTAAGATTTTTCGTACGGTAGATACCGGCATTGACAGAGGCTATACACGCTCTCAACTGAAACATCACTTGCATGCTGTTTTAGAGGCCACTAAACATAACGATGTGCTTTATTTTTTTAACAAGTTTCTGTTGTTTAAAGCTAAAGAGGGCCAGCGCTTCAGCATTGTTGGTTCTTTTGATAAAAAGGTATTTGCTCTTGCCAAGACGAACTACAAAAAGATAAATTGGAAGAAGCGCCGCTTGAAAAAAGGTTTTAAGATTCGAAAAAAACGCCTGCGAATTATTCCCTCAAAGCACCTCAAGGGCCTGAAAAACTAGGCCTTTTTTAGCCAAAAGAAACGTCTAAATGTATATTACCTTTTCCCTTTTGGGGGGAAAGTTTTGTTTGAAATAACAAACCTGGGGACGACCTGGTTTCGACTGCCATGAACGTTTGTAAGAACAGCATGTAGAGATGACTATCTCTTTAAAAGGGTCATCGGTTATAAACGCCGACAACACTGAATTTGCAATGGCTGCTTAATTAGCCTTGCTCTTTTGCGTTGTGCGCCTTCGATCAGCGCGAAAGATTTAACCTTAGAGGGCTCGGCGAAGTGACGCAGATAAACAAGCTTAAACTTTTCTGCTAGGTTCAGTGATCACCCTGTTTATGCGGGTCACTGTGCTGAAATTTAAAGCATAAACTAAACATGTAGAACCCTTGCCAGCGCATGGAAGGACGCGGGTTCGACTCCCGCCGTCTCCACAAATTTCTTCTCCCCATCCGTCACAAAACGGTGGGGCGTTGTATAATTCTGTTCGCT
>CAZHLC010000088.1:0-9827 GCA_964532545.1 uncultured Leptospiraceae bacterium
CCCGCAAACACAGTTCTTCGTTAAAGGGTTTGATGCGAATACCAATAAAAGGGGGCAGAGTGCCCTTTGACATGCCGGCTGCGACCTCTTTGGCAGCCTGCACGGCTGTGGCGTCTTCTTCATCGTCGGGCCGGTTACCAAACCCATCTTCAAAATCAATACGAAAATCTTCAACCGGCTCTTTTTTGAGTTTGGCCACGACCCGCTCATAAACTTTTTCTGCGATGGCAGGGGGTGAGCCAAGCTGCAGCGCTTTGGCAAAGCTGCCTGCGTCGGGGCCATACTGCTCAAGTGAGCGCAGCGCTAACTCACCAAGGCGGGGGCCAAGGGTGTGTTTAAACAAGTTAGCACCACCATATACTGTATGCACCGGTTGTCTGCGGTCAGACTCACCGGGATAATACTCGCTGAAGGCCTGATTGGCTTTCGAAAGCTTCGTAAATGTTTTCTCTATCTGCTCTTGAGTTAAACTGGTCTGCATGGTTACCCCTCTGTAAAAAGTTGTCTAATTCGTAATAAGGTTATTTTGTTCTGCTCTGTGGCCACATTTTCAATTTCTTGTGGGCGCTCATTATTAATTCGCTGCTTCAGTATGGCCAGCATATCAGCGGCACTTTTGCCTGTAGCAAAAATAAGA
The DNA here is from genome assembly GCA_964532545.1 of uncultured Leptospiraceae bacterium. Lineage (GTDB taxonomy): Bacteria > Spirochaetota > Leptospiria > Turneriellales > CAZHLC01 > CAZHLC01. The sequence goes on from CAZHLC010000088.1 coordinate 638, forward strand.
AATATAAAACCAAATTTTTTTTCATAGGCGATATTGCCCTCAGCCAGCTCAGCAATCACCTGTTGGCCTGCACCCTCTATACCACTCTGCTCATTGCTAGACCAGTCTCGCGAACCCAGCTTTTTTTTGAGACTTTCAACATCGCCTATTTTGGCATGGTAGTCAAAGGTTTTCAACCATTCTTGTTCACCAAGATCAAACCAGATTTCTTCGGCTCTTTTCTCAAGTGCTTCAGCTGAGCTGAAAGGTCTGGTAGCCACCAACGCGGCGGCCCAGCTCTCTACCCCACAGCACTGCCTGAATAGATCGATAGCTTCATTCTCAGGCAGTTGATTGATCTCAGCCAGAGTCATAGCAGCAACTCGCCAAAAAGCCGCAACCGACTGATACCCCCATCAGGAAAAATTTTCAAACGCACATGCGACACCATTTCATGGTCGGTAATCTCGACGCTATAGGTATGCTCTTGATGAGCCGAAAGTTTTACCAGGGGAAGTATATCAAACCAGATGCTCTCATCGTAAAGCAGACTGCTGAGATCGTGACTTGATACCCGCGCCCCCTGAAGTAAACACGATTCAGGATAATTACCCTTAAAATGATTGGTATCAACAATGATCTTCTTAATGCGCCCCTGACCAGCCAGCCTGAGAATGACCCAGTCATGGTGGCCCGGGTTTCTTGAGCGCCGGGTTTCCCAACCATCTGACATGTCGTGGCCCCGCTCGGGCATAATCAGGTTGTTCATTGAACTGAAAAACATGTCACTACAGGCAATGGCCTTACCGCCATTTTCAAGAGCTGCCAGATCGATTTCATCACCCGATTGCCAGTTGGTTACCACATGACCGTAAACTCTAAAGCGGGCAACGCCCCCATCAGGGTAAATTTTCAGTCTGATATGGCTGGCCTTCATGCGATTGCGCACTGAAAAAAGGTTCTGGCTGCCTGGCAGCAGGGTCATCTGGGGCAGTATCTGCGACCATTCGCAGTTGGTCAGTTCTTCTTCATCAGGGTTACCATCGATAAAAACGGCTTCGGCCGAAGCGAATTGTGGGTGGTTACCCAGAAAATGATTGGTATCAATATCAAGGGCCGTAACCTCACCGGCTACCCCCAGCTTAATAATACACCAGTCGTGCTCTGTTTTACGCGAACGGCGAGACTCCCAGCCATCCATCCATTTGCCGTGATCGGTATACTTACCTTCAATGAACACACCACGGCCGGGCTTAAGCAGATTTTCTTTTTCAGCAAAGAACTCATCGCTGCAGGCAATGGCCCGGGCACCAAGCTTTTCTTGCGAAAGCTCTACCAGCCCGCTGAAACTTGCAAAGTTTTCTACGTCACCCATACGACTAGTTGGTGATATCAGCCCCCTGACTGATCCACCTTCCGAGAGTTTTTCGCTCTTCATCGGTCATGCCTGTTTTATTCGCCAGGGGCATGGTTTTTGAATCGACAGCCCGGGCCTTGATCTTGCTGGCCATGGCCTTGATCTGCTCAGGGGTATCGTACATGGCCCCGAGTGGTGCCACCTTCCATACTTTATCGGTGGGCGCCTTTGAATGGCAAGATACACAGTGTTTTTGAATGATCTCGCGAGCCTGGCTGAAACTGACCTTCTCGCCAGCCTCTTCTTTCGGGGGTGCAGTGACAAAGACCAGGGCAATCATGGCGACCGCTGCGATTGGCCAGATATAAAGATTGCGGTGCCCCTGCCCACGTAGATTAAACCAATGGCGCACAATGGCACCAATTATCGATATAGCTGCAAGTATGGCCCAGTTATATGCATGCCCGTAAGTAAACGGGTAATGATTGCTGATCATAATAAACAGAACCGGCAATGTGATATAGTTATTGTGCAGCGAGCGCTGCTTGGCCCGTTTAGCTTTTTCAGCATCGGGGGTGCGCCCTTCTTTCATGGCCGCTACCACCTCACGCTGGTTGGGAATTATATTCATAAACACATTGGCAGCCATGATGGTACCCAGCATGGCCCCCACATGAATGTAGGCCCCCCGGCTGTTAAAAACCTGGGTTAAGCCATAGGCAAAACCGGTCGCAATGGCAAAACCCACAATACCAAACCATAGATCATGTTTACCCAGAGGTGAACGACACATCAGATCATAGATGGTATAGCCAGCAATCAGTGTACCAAGGCCGATGAGTACAGCCTGCCAATGGGTCAGCTGCATAACCGCCGGGTCAATCAGATACGAAGTATCCATATAATAGACCAGCACCAGCAGGGCGAAGCCACTGATCCACGTGGTATAGGCCTCCCATTTAAACCAGTGAAGGCCTTTTGGTATCTTTTCAGGGGCTACGGCATAGCGTTCAATAAAGTAAAAGCCGCCGCCGTGAATAGCCCAGAGTTCACCATCAATACCCTTTTTTTTCTGTTCTTCATCAACAGGCGGGCGCAGGTGATTGTTCAAATAAACAAAGTAAAATGATGCCCCTATCCATGCGACACCGGCAATAACATGCAGCCAGCGCACCAGTAGATTGAGCCAATCAATAGCAATATCCATGCTGTAGCAAGCAGCATGGGGGGTATAGCCGTCAAATATTATTAATAGCGCATGGGATTCAGATCAGAGAAGGCAAACCGCATACCCACCTCTACCCCAGCCCCACCGATTTCAGTACGACTATTGCCTTCGGTAAAAACCATATAGGCCCAGTACAGCTTGCCAACCACGGCCATTCTCTGGCTGACGGCATATTCAGCACCAGCATCAAACTGGCCAAGAAACCCCGTTCTATCGCCATCAAATAGAGCCATGGCCGCACCGAGGCCCGGCCCGGCAAATACCGTCAGGGGAACCTGAGGTATAAAATAGCGATAATGCATCGCTAATACCGATTGTGCCAGATATTGGTCTTTAAAACCGATATTGAGAAAACGATTGTTAAAACTGAAATCGAAATGGCGGGTCACAAGAGTTGCCCCAAAATGAATACCCATAGAGGCTTCAAGCTTTGAAGTTCCGTAAGTAGCAAAACCCCCATCAAGTCTGACTATACTTTCACTTTCAGGGTTGGCAAAGGCTGCCCCGCACGAAATCAGAACTGCCAGAATAATAATGAATAATCGTTTCATTTTCAATATCCTACTTTTTGTCTTTCTTTTGAGCCTGCCAGTCAAAATCGTAACGGTCGAACCTGATACTTTCTGCCTGCTCTTCAATTTTTTTATTCGCTGCTTCTTTTGAAATAATCCCTTTTTTGATTACAATAAACTGCCGGCCTGAACCAGCGACCTTCTTGCCGGCTTCGGTATCTTGCCCGGCGGCAAATTTAAATATGTCTTTTACAATCTTCTGCGCCACGGTATCAACCGAACTGAAAAGACTCATGTCTGTATCTGTGGTAGCCAGAGCCTCACCTATTTTGTCATAGGTGTAAAGGTCATAAACAGCTGCGGTAACTGTAATTTTTTTTGTCTGCTCACTGTAGGTGTAGCTGCCAAAGACAACATAGTCAACACCTGTTTTCTGCTGCAGCGCTTTTAAAATATCTTTGTTAATTTTCTGGGCACCTTTAAGAATTTCATCACTCTGGGTCTGCGTTTTCTCAGGGGCCGCCCGGTTGAACTCAAAGACCTGTAGCATAGACTTGTTGATGGCATCGGCCAGTGATGTACTCATCCATGTATAGCTCTGGGTGCCGGTTCGGTCATAGAAATTGAGAATGGCTACGATGGCTTTGTCTTCGTCGGCTGCAGAACCTTCTTCTTGTTTCTGTGAATCGGGCCTTCGAGGTGTTTTTCGCAGGCTTTCTTTTTTAATCTCTTTCAGAGTCTGAATCTCGGTAATAAGCCGCCCGGCCCGGCTTTCAATGTCAGACCCACCAAAAAATGGCGACTTAAATTTATCTTGTGCATAAACCAGGTTACCATTCTTGAGATTTATAGCTCTGGCGAAAGTCACATCGTTTTTTGCCCGCAACTTGATTTTGCCCGCAGGTCGTTTAGCCTGATTGTAAATAAGCAGATAATCAGCCTGAAACTGCTTTTGCAGCTTTTTCATTTTTGCAGATTTTTTCTTAAAATAGCCTACTGAGTAATCATAGAGATGCTGCTGCTCTTGCAGACCCAGCTTAAGATCTTTTTCATTTTTTTTCAAAATAGAGAGATTCATCTGCCCAAAATCTTTTGGCTTTACCAATACTGAATCAAGGGCGGCGAAGGTTCCGACCATTGAGTAGAAGGGTATGGTTTCATTACCGGCCAGAAAATTGAAGTCATTGAAGCCCAGGCTGCATACCCGGTACCCTTTTTTTAAAAAGGTCATGGCAAACTTATTATTATCAATTTCACCGAGGTTGGTGATCAGGCACAGCTTCTTACCCTTGTCAATTTTTTCACTCAGAAACCTGGCCGGCGTTGCCAGAAAGCCCTCAATGTAACTCTGCAGCAGCTTTACACTGTTGGTAACAGACTGGCCCAGGCGGCCCCTGGTATCGACAGATAAAATCTGTGAGCGTTTCACAAAGTAGACTTTAAGGTTAATGATGTATTCTCTTCTGTTGAGTGAATAACCGCCATAAACAAATACATCGGCCCCCAGCAGTTTGGTAAGTTTTTTCAACTCACGATCTTCATAAATAAGTTTTAAAGGTTTGTCATTTTTCAACAGGCGGCGCTGGGTTTCTATTGGGTTCTGAACACTGTGAGAACTCTTAGCCTTAAGCTGGTTGGCAATCGAGAGGGGCAGCAAAAGCTGCAGCTTATCGATATCTTTTCTTTTACCATAGTTTTTGAAAAAACCAAATGAGACATCGGCAGCCAGCAGGCTGCTGCAGCAGAAAAGAAACTTAAGGGTAAGAAAACGCAACATTATTTGCCAGTTGACATTACCTGAACCATTTGTTTTATTATTGTCTGAAAAGTATCGCGACTGCCCGCTTTGTAGTTATGCACGTACTCAAGCTCAAGCGAGCTCACGTTGATTACTCTGACCCACGAATAGCCCTTCTGCCAGTCTTTCATTGAGAGAAGAACGATATAATCGATCTGCCACTTCTTGGCCAGGTCTTTGATATAATCGGCCTTTGAAATTTCAAAGTTATAGATATGAAGCTTATACACATTATCAAAGACGCGATCAAGCAGGGTTGCTGTGTATTTGGTATCTTTTTTGCGCATAGCTGCGGTCTTTGAATTCTCTTTAAAAGACTTGATATCAAAAACATCTTTAATCGTGTAAAAGTCGGCTGCATTGAGAGCTTTCAGCTTATAGCCTGCATTGAGAAATTCAATAAAAGCAGCGTTTTTTACCTCGTTTTTACCTTTAACCAGCAGTGCCATTCGGCCTGCCTTCGAAATTGGTTTGGCAATATAGTACGACTGTTTTTGCGTTTGACAGCCTGCAAATATTACGGCAACAGATAGCAGCACAGTAATTCTAGACATCATAGTGCAGAATAGATTAGAATTTGAACTTGAACAGCAAAATATTCATTTTGACTTTCACTCTTGTACTGTTGCCGGCACGCGCACAAGAAGAGGGCTCTGACAGTAAAAAGGGTGAACATGCATTGCTGCGGGCTGCAAGAGCCGGTAACGTTACTGAAATCAAACGGGTATTAAAAAAACACAAGGTCAGTGTAAAACATAAAGATCGTTCGGGCAATACCATTCTTCATCTTGGGGCCCGCAGGGGCAGTATGGCGGTTACCCGCTATGCCTTAAAAAAGGGCCTCGCAGTGAACAGCCGTAACCGGGCTGGTAATACCGCATTACACATGGCAGCAAGACGGTCAAACCGCCGGTTAATTAACTTTCTGCTGTCTAACGGCGCCAACCTCAACCAGCGAAACTATCAAAACGATAATGCCTTTCACATGGCAGCCCTCAGTGGTAACCTCAAGCTCGCCCGTTACCTCATTCGCAGAGGCACAAGAACCCGCATCATTAAACCAGAGAGTCTCAAGCCTGCCCTTGAAATGACCGTGAAAAGAACCCAGAGTTTTCTGGCTAACCCCGCTGTGGTGGGCGAGAATTTCGAAGACACCAGCATTGAAAAAAACCTGGCAAAATCATTGCGCGATGGTGACATTCTTATGCCAGATGATAAGTGCCCCATGAGAAAAGTCAAAGACCTGGGCAAGCAGGTGTTCGTGATACTCGACTGCACAGTAAAAGAGGCAGAAGTCAGCGGCAAAAAGCTGAATTTTGGCGTACGAATACGCTACTCAACCCAGTGGTCAAAGTCAGATAGAACCAGCCAGCAAGTGGCCGAACAATTACGTCGCATGCCTGAGGGGGTTTTGTTCAGCGGCGTGGTAAGAGTTGTCAAGGCCGGCTATCAGAAACCATATCTTTATGACATATATCGCACAAATCAAGATAAGGTAATCGTCGAAGGCCGAATCTATTCAATCAGCGCCCTCAAGGGCCAGAAGAAAAAGAAGTAAACAAAATTAAATTTTTAAAAAATATTCAAGGTGCAAGAAAACATAAACGTCCTGCAAACACAGGCGTTTTTCTCTTGACGCAGATAGAAAACCGGCACGATAGTGCTAATAGCAATGCGTGATTATGTAAAACTCTTTATCAATGGGGCCCCTCACCAGATCAGTGGGGCCGACAGCCTGTTACCGCTGTCATCTTATCTTCGCTACCAGAAATCACTTACCGGTACCAAGGTAGTATGTGAAGAGGGCGACTGCGGGGCCTGCACAGTACTGCTGGGGCGACTTAACGGTGACAATAAACTCAGCTATGAGATCATCGACTCTTGTATTCACTTTATGTTTCAGCTTGATGGTTGCCACATAATCAGTGTCGAAGGTCTTTCACCTCAGGGTAAACTTCATCAGGTACAAGAGGCCATGATTAAATACTTTGGCTCTCAGTGTGGCTTCTGCACGCCTGGCTTTATTGTGGCCATCGCCGACCTGGTTGAGAAAGAAGATTTTATTGATCAAAAGAAAATCAAAGACAAACTCACGGGCAACCTTTGTCGCTGTACCGGCTATGAACCCATAGTCAAAGCCTGTCTGGCTCTTAACGATGAAAAGTCGCAGAAGATTACCGATGAATACAACAACAAAGCAATAGTTGAAACAGTCAAACCTCTGCAGCAAGAAACCGTGGTACTGAAGATCGACGACCATGGGGCTGAACGAACCGTGTATATTCCTAAAGACGTTGAAAGCGCTCTGAAGTATAAGGCCAAAGACCCAGACGTTAAGCTGGTAGCCGGCGCTACCGATGTGGGTGTTCAGGTTAACAAAGAAGTCATTGCCCCGGCTTCGTTTATGCCTCTTGGCCATCTAAGCGAGTTGTCATATGTGAACATTGACAGTGGTCGGGTTCAAATCGGCGCACTCACCAGCTGGTCAAAGGTCAGAGATGAACTGGTCGAGGCTCTGCCTCAGTTCACACGTATTATTGATATCTTCGCTTCTGAACAGATCAAAAATGTGGGCACCATCGGCGGCAATATTGCCAATGCTTCACCCATTGCCGACTCACTGCCATTTCTTCACATTATTGATGCTGAACTTTCATTACGCAGTGAAGACGGTGAACGCAATGTGAATATCAATGATTTTTATATTGGCTATAAAAAACTTGATTTAAAACCAAATGAACTGATTACCAGCATCAGCTTCAACCTGCCCAATGGTGACATGAACCTGTACAAGGTTTCAAAAAGAAAAGATCTCGACATCTCAACCTTTACCGCTGCCATAATGATAGAGAGCAAATTTAATAAAGTAACTTCGGCCAGAATTGCCTATGGCGGTGTCGGCCCGGTGATACTGCGACTGCCCAAAACTGAAGCTTTTCTGGTCGACCGGCCTCTCAATGAAGAAACTTTTAAAGCGGCCGGCAAAATTGCCAAAACCGAAATTACCCCCATCTCTGATGTGAGGGCTTCAAAAGACTTTCGGTTTATGCTGGCAGAAAACATCTTACTTAAGTTCTATTTTGAAACCATTGCTGGCCATGAGCCAATAGCGATTTAAAGAGGTAACACCATGTCTGAAGTGGGTAAAGCAATTCCGCATGAATCAGCCCGGGGGCACGTTACCGGCACCGCCGTATTTATCGATGATATGCCAAGGCAGCACGGTGAGCTCTACGTTGAGTTTTTCGGCTCACCGGTAGCCCATGGTAAGATCGTATCTCTTGATGTTGAAAAAGCCCGCCAGGTGCCCGGGGTGGCTGCCATCTTTACCCACAAAGACGTTGAAGGTGATAATAACTTTGGCCCGATTTTTCAAGACGAGAAATTCTTAGCTGAAGATCATGTTCATTTTCTGCACGAACCTATAGCTGTAATCGCAGCCGAAAGCAGACATGCAGCGAAAGAAGCGAAGAAGGCCATAGAGATTGAAATCGAAGAGCTTGAACCGGTTTTTACCATTGAGCAGGCCCTGGCTAACCAGCAGTTTATCGGGCCCCGCCGCCATATCAAACGCGGCGATGTCAACGCCGGCTTTCAACAGGCCGACCATGTGCTCTCTGGTGTCTACATTTCGGGGGGTCAAGAGCAGTTTTATCTTGAATCACAGGTTGCCTTTGCCATACCTCATGAAGATAACCAGCTGACCGTTTACACCTCAACTCAGAACCCCACTGAAATACAGAAAGTTGTAGCAGAGGTGCTGGGCCTTGGTCACAAAGATGTAGTAGCTATCTGCAAACGAATGGGGGGTGGTTTCGGTGGTAAAGAAACTCAGGGTTGCCATGTGGCCCTGATGGCCGGTATCGTGGCGCTGAAAACCAACCGCCCAGCCCGCTACGGCTACGATAAAGACACCGATATGAAGGTGACCGGCAAACGTCACCCCTACCGCTCAAACTATAAAGTAGGTTTTACCAAAGAAGGCCGCATTACCGCTGTCGATTTTGAATTTTATTCAAACGGTGGGGCTGCAGCCGACCTGTCAACCTCAGTACTTGAGCGCACCATGCTGCATGCCGACAACTGCTACTATCTTGAGAATGTAAACATTGAAGCTCAAATCTGCCGCACTAACCTTCCGCCAAATACTGCATTCAGAGGTTTTGGTGGGCCCCAGGGCATTGCCGTTGTTGAGAACCTGCTGCAAGAGATCGCCATTTTTCTGGGCAAAGACGCCTTTGAAGTTCGCAAAATCAACCTCTACCAGGGTGAAGACCGCAATGTTACCCCCTATGGTCAGATCTTCTATGGCAATG
>CAZHLC010000089.1:0-7821 GCA_964532545.1 uncultured Leptospiraceae bacterium
TCGCCGTTGGTTATATGCAGCTTCATGGTAGAAAACTCTGCACTTCTTGCAGAAAAGCCGGCCCGTGACTGTGGTGCAGCCAGTGGCCAGCCCCTTCTATTATCCTAATTTCAGCACGGGGAAAGTGTTTTTTTATAATATCTGAATCGTCATCGGTCATAAACTTTGAAGCACCACCCCGCAAAAACAGGGTTGGCCCATCATACGTTTTGTTTTCAGCAACAAAGTCTACGCTGCCCATCTCACGCTCTTTTTTCAGGGTTGCCACATTAACCCGCCAGAAATAGCCGTTTTCGTTGCGGCCGATATTGGTGGCCAGAAACTGCCGCAGGCCCAGATCATCGATGTGTTCAGCCATGGCTGCATCGATCTCTTGTCTGCTTTTCAACTGAGAAAGGTCTATGCTGAGAGCCGCAAATTCTTTGCTATAATCGACTTCATAGGCCCGCGGCGAAATATCGATCACCACCAGGCTCTGCACCAGCTGTGGCCAATGCAGTGCAAACAGCATGGCCGTTATGCCACCCATTGAATGGCCCAGCAGATGCACGTTTTTCAGGTTTTGAGCCGCCAGCCAGTTGTGCAGATCAGTGGCCAACTCAAGAGGTGCATGGCTGTCGGCATGAAACGACTCGCCGTGGTTGCGCAGGTCTACAGTATAAACATGGTATTTGGCAGCCAGCTTTTCAGCCAGGCTGAACCAGTTTTTTGATGAGCCGAACAGGCCATGCAGAATAACCAGGGGCTCACCTGAGTCTGAGTGTTCTCTATGAAATAGAAGCTCAGGCAATCACTTTACCGGTTCGTAGTATTTGATGTCGTAAATGGTACCCTGACGCTCATGGTCATCACGCCAGATAGCCTTGACCTTCATACCTACCTCGAGGCCTTCTTCGCTTTCAACATTGAGAATGTGATAGAGGTTGGTATGGCAACCATCAGGGCGAACCCAGGCGATTACGTAGGGTGGCTCTTTAGGCTGCCCGGGAAAGTTCATGTGAACAGTTGAAAAACTGTCAAGGGTCGCTTCATCACCCAGCTCGACCCATTCATCACAGTCTGAGAAGCTTACCCCGTCATAAATCTTGGGCGGGCAGTAAACCTTGCCTGTTTTACCACATTTGAGGCCCCAGAGTTTTTTGTTCTCTTTAATCTCGGTGAAAAACTTAGAGAGCGCCTTGCCATAAGCCCATTTATAGGGTACCGAAATCTTTTCTTTAATACGTTTAACTGATTGTTGGTCGCCAATAAACTCATCGCGCAGCTTGACTTTCTGAATTTTGCCGGTTGAGGTTTTCGGCAGATCAAGCACAAACTCAAACTTGGCCGGCATTTTATAGTTGGCAATTTTTGCTTTGAGAAAGGCACGCATGGTGCGGGGGTTTTCATTGGCACCTTCTTTGAGCCTGATTACTGCCACTACCTGTTCGCCGTATTTTTTATCGGGCAGGCCGATGACAGCGCATTCCATGATGCTTTCATGCTCATAGAGAGCCTCTTCGATTTCTTTGGGGTAAATGTTTTCACCACCCCTGATAATCATTTCTTTTTTGCGGCCGGTTATGAAGTAATAACCGTCTTGGTCGCGGTAACCCATATCACCGGTATGCAGCCAGCCATCTTTGATGGTGCTTTTGGTGGCTTCTTCGTTTTTGCAGTAGCCCTGCATAACGTTGGGGCCCTTGAATCTCACCGGTTTCACCATCGGGCAGGGGGTTACCCTGATCGTCTTTAATGGCCATCTCTTGGCCTTCAAGCGGTGTACCGATTGAGCCTATCTTTCGCTCACCCTGCAACGGGTTGAGGCTTGAAACGCAGGTGCCTTCTGAAAGGCCGTAACCTTCAATGATTTTGCCCTTGAATTTTCTTTCAAATTTGTTAAACACCTCAACCGGCATAGGGGCGGCCCCGCAGATACAGGCCTTGAGAAAAGACAGGTCTTCGCCATCTTTGTATTCGGGCATCTCATTGAGAAAGTTGTACATGGCAGGCACAGCACTGAAAGAACTGCACTTATATTTTTTCAGAGTTGGAATAAACGAGCGCGGTTTAAACATCTCTTCGAGCACGAGGGTGCCACCCGTCCACATTGTGGCCAGCACTGAGGCTACCTGACCGTTCACGTGAAACAGGGGCATAATGCAGAGGTTGGTATCTTGTTCAACCAGGCCGATGCGGGGTACCACCAGCTTCAGGTCAGCCACATAGTTACCGTGTGATAACATGCAGGCCTTGGGGTGGCCTGTGGTGCCACTGGTATAAATCATCGAAGCAATATCACTCTCTTGAATTTCGCCCATTGCCTTTGGTAAATCTTTGCTGGCCGAATTAATAGATTCCCAGAACAGAATACCATCATCTTCAGCTTTCTCATCTAAAAAGATGACATGTTTCAGATTCTCAAGCTGGTCGCGTATGGGTTTGATTACCTTATAGAGCGAGGTGTTGGTAATTAATACCGGCACTTCTGAGTGGTTGATCTGATATAAAAGTTCTTCGGCTTTCAGCAGAGTGTTGTAGGGCATTGAGGTGAGTCTGGCCGACATACATCCGAAAAAACTCACCACGAACTCAATGCCATTGGGCAGCAGAATGCCCACGTTGCTTTTTTCTTTGATACCAAGGTCATTGGCAAGATAGTTGCCAAGGCCAAAGGCATGCTGGGCCATCTGCTTATAGGTGACCTCTTTTTCTAAGAAGTGTAAATAGATTTTGTCGCCATGCTTTTCTGCCTGGCTTCTGAGAATATCAGGTACGTTTTTAAAAGACATTGTTAACCTCGGGTATGATCAGGCTGGTTCGAAATAATCGATATCGAGAATGCTGCCCTCTCGCTGGTCTTCGGGCCGATACACTGGCTTGAGGGCCATGCCGGGCTTCAGCCCCTCTGTTTCTTTCATGCGGTGCCACAGCACTGAGGTGGCGCCATCAAATTCAACGGCCACGTAGGCATAGGGGGGCTGCCAATCGTTAAATGGGGTAGCTTCTTTTACTACGGTGAAATAGGCCAATCGACCTTCTTTAGGCATGGGCACAAAGGTCTGCATGCGTGTTTTTGAATCAGGGCCATAGAGCTGGGGCGGCACAAACACCTGGCTGGTGCGGCTGTCACGAATACCCAGTATCTCTTCGTTATCTCGCAGTTCGCTGAGAAAACGGCCAATGATCTTACCCGGCGAGCGAGTATATTCCATTTCAAGTTCACCCTCTAGAAATCTTATCATAATACACTTCTCTCTTTAAAATTACTTGCGTTGCTGTGAAATCTGCCGCTGCTTTGCCAACAACTTTTTAAACAGACAGACTTGTCTATTTCATGGTGGCGGCGAAAACTGTGATATCATCACTCTGGGTTGAGCTCACATGTTCAGCTACCAGAGCCATCGTATGGTCAAGATATTGCTGGGCGGTCTGGGCATTTGAACTCTGCATTGATTCAATCAGGCCCTCGAGGTGCAGCCATATTTCAGGTTTTGTGACTTTGTCTTCAGACACTGCATGATAGATTATGCGATGGGGCTTAAAACAAAAGCGAATTACCTATAAGATTATGAAACTAGATCTGAAAAAAACGGCAGTTTCATGATCCTGAACGCCGGTTTCACCGTATAACAGTATATTAACCTTACAATTTAAAACCACCCAAAGTCACACACACCAAAAGGCCAGGCTTTTCGCCTGGTCTTTTATTTTTCAGCTGAAAATTCTCGCCATATCATAAAACCGGCAGATTTTGACATCACATGGCCCGCCTGGTACAGACCTTGCTGTTATGGAAAAACATACCAGGGGCCGCGGTATGCTTTTTGCTGTTATGGAATTCCTTACCAGCTCAGCCCCAACAAAGTGAGATACCCCTCGAAAAACGGGTTCCCATGCACATTCTGCAGAACCGAGACATGGTGCAGGGGGGCATACGCGATCTGGGTGAAAAAGACAATGCCCAGGCGAAGCGGCGCCGCGACATCTACCTTGAGATCGAGCTTGAGCTTGAAGATGAGCCGGTGAAAGATGTTGAAGCGGCCAAGAAGGTTGAAGAGAAAAAGTCAGAATATACGCCTCTTGAAGTAGGCTATGAGCTTGATTTATATTACAGCAACGTTTATACTATTTTTAATCTCACCAGCGAACCGGTGCCCGAGGCCGGCGAGAAAGGCGAGCTGGCCGTATACCGCGATCTGTTTCTGTCGTCTTATCTGCCACGTTTTCTGCTGCTCGAGGTCAGTGTTAACCCCATGCCCATTGGTGGGGTGGCTTTGCGCGAGAACGCCCCTGACTTTTACAATAAAGGTGATATTGGCAATGAGAATGCCTACCAGATTCTAACAGCTGGCTTTGAAGAGCCCTATGCAGTTTCATTTTTTCTGGGAAACATGATTCAGTTTTCACGCATTGGTCGCGAGGTGCAAGAGGGTAACCGCGGTTTTATGGGGTATCTGGTAAGCTATGGTAGCCATCATATTGTGGCCAATACCCTGGTGCGAGATGACTGGCTTGAATTAGAATGGAAGATTAAAGGTGACCGAGATTTTCCTAATCATGTACTTTCATGGAGCTTTCGCCTGGGTGCCAAGCTGCATCGCAACCCCGAAATTACCGATGTGATGTATGTGGCTCTGCGGCGCTCGTTTACTGATTTTACTACAAAGGGTTGGTCTTTTTTTAGAAACACCGGCTTTCAATACCGTATGGATTTCGACTATACCAATCTGCAGGCCATCAGACACTATTTGACGGTTGATAAAAAGTTCCCCTTTAAATGGGGCAAGAGCCAGAAGCCTAACATGGCCTTCAGCCTGGCCCTGGGTTTTATCTGGGAGGCCAACGCCAAATACAGTGGCAGCCTGCGCGAGATTCGCGGCGACCTGCCTAACTGGCAGATTGTGGTGCGCCCCAACATTGAATTCTAATTAGCGGTTGACCCAGAAGAGCGGTCTTAGGCAACCTCATCTATATGGAAACCGGAACCCAGAAAATTATATCAGACTATGCACTTATTGGCGACTGCCACTCGGCCGCGCTGGTGGCTAAAGATGGTGCGGTTGATTGGGCCTGCTTTCCCCGGTTTGATTCGCCCTCGGTGTTTTGTCATATTCTAGATAATCGCCGGGGTGGCTCGTTTTTGCTGGCGGCAAAAAATCCCCAGAAAGTTGAGCGTGAATACATTGAAGATACCAATGTACTGGTGACCCGCTTCATCACCTCAACCGGTGTACTTGAAGTCACCGACTGTATGCCCATGAAAGAAGACAAGCCAGGTAGAATTCAGTCGTTTCATGCAATTTTGCGCAAGGCCACCTGTGTTTCGGGTGAGGTCGACGTGCGGGTGGTGGTGGCACCCCGTTTTGAATACGGGGCTTACTTTCCCCGCTTTAAACTTACTTCTGATTATACCTGTGAGATTGTGGGTGGGGCCGATGCCCTCTGGGTCACTGCCTCACACCAGCTGCAGGTGCTGGCCGAGCGCTTGAAAACAACCTGGCATCTGCGTCAGGGTGAGACCGCGATTATTGAGTGCGCCTGGTCTGAATCGCGTATTGAGAAGAGCCCCGAAGAGCACCCCTCAATTGACCAAATGCATACGCGCCTGCAAGATACCATCGAGTTCTGGCAGGGCTACATGCAGGGTTGCCAGTACAAGGGTGAGTTTGAGCCCCAGGTGCGGCGCTCGGCCCTGGTGCTGAAGGCGCTGAATTATGCACCCACGGGCGCTCTCGTGGCTGCACCTACAACCTCGCTGCCCGAAGAAATTGGCGGCGTAAGAAACTGGGATTATCGTTATACATGGATTCGTGACTCAGCCCTTACTCTGATCTCAATGATGGTGCTGGGCTTTAAACAAGAGGCCAGTGCCTATCGCCACTTTCTCAGGCGCACCTCGGCCGGCCGGCCTCTTGATCTGCAGATTATGTATGGTATTACCGGGCTGCGTTCGTTGCCCGAGCTTGAGCTCGATCATTTAAGCGGGCACCGTGATTCTAAGCCGGTGCGCATTGGCAATGGCGCTGCCAAGCAGGTGCAGCTTGATATCTTTGGCCAGCTGCTTGATGCGGTTTATCTGTTTGCCAAAGTTGGCGGGCCTATTACCGACACCAACTGGAACTTCATTCGTGGCGTGGCTGATTCGGTGGCCGACAAGTGGCAGGTCTCTGATCAGGGCATCTGGGAAATTCGCGACGAGCCCAGGCACTTTATTCATTCAAAAGTACAGTGCTGGCTGGCCCTCGAGCGCTCAATTCAGGTGGCCGAACTTAAGGGTTTTGAGGCACCCATTGAGCGCTGGCGCGAGGCCCGCGAAAACATTCGTGAGTTTCTTATGACCAAGGGCGCTGCAGCGGGCCATTTCACCCAGGCAGTGGGTTACAAAGAAACCGACGCCGCCGTTTTGCTGGTGCCCGCCTCGGGTTTTCTGCCGGTGAAACATCCGGTGATTCAGCAGACCATCAAGGTGGTACGTGAGCAGCTTGAGACCGATGGCTTGCTGTTTCGTTATACCAACGACGACGGCCTTGCCGGCCATGAGGGTGGTTTCTTACTCTGTTCGTTCTGGCTGCTAGACTGTCTTATTCACGGCGGCGAGATGAAAGAGGCCGACTGGTTGTTAAAAAAACTTATGGGCCTGGCCAACGATGTGGGCCTGTTTGCCGAAGAAGCCGACACCAAGACCGGCGAGCTTTTGGGAAATTTTCCCCAGGCGTTCACCCACATGGCCCTGGTCACCTCATGCGCCCATTACACCGCAGCCCTGCAGGGCAAGATACCAGGTGAGGGGGCCTACAACTTCTCTGAGTTTGCGCTTGAGCAGGTGTTGGGTAAGTAGTTTAATCAATATTGTGCTTGTCATTCTACAATAAGTTGCTAAGAACTTCATATGCTTAAGGCACTTAAACTATCCTTAGCTTTGTTTTGCATGGTCATATCATTATGGCCAGAGGCAAAAAAAGCCAGCAAAGCAGATCTGGCAGTATGTAAAAAAGCTATCGCGCTTATTGAAAAATCAGATTTTTATAGAACACTCAGCAAAAACCCGCCAGAAAACCCGAAGATATTTCAAGAAACCTTCATAAGGGTACGTTTATCAGAGTATCCTACGCCACATATTCCATGCCAAGTTAGCTACGGGTATGATGGCCCAGTTTCTGAAATAGACCTTTATGTCGGCACCGGCATTCTCTACTACGATGGCCCCGGTCTCGGGCCTTCTTGCAGCAAGAAGGGCTTTCTTCATTGCTCTTCAACTAACAGAGATAAAAAATACTGTTCTAGCAAAACAGTGAAACAACTTCAAAAATTAGTGGGCATAGACCCTGAGAATAGAAAAGGTTGTCCTTATCCGCCAGAGTGATATGCGTTTTCTAACGTTATTCGCCTCGTGCTCGCTTTTAATCGCTTCTGACTGGGGAAGTGTAGAAATCGATGATGTTTTTTCGAATCAGAAAACGAATAAACCAGACAAAGTTGAGATAGCGAAAGAGCAAAAGCGCTATACAATGCGCGAGACAAAAGGTCTTCTCAAACAATTAAAAATTCGAAAAACCCTGAAAGGCCATGGTGAATTTCAGGCAAAGGTTTTATATAGTGAGGTGGGTGATAAAAAATTGAAACCAGTGGCTGCTCTGACTTTGAAAGGTTCTTCAGGCAGCTTTTCCCTTGTATTTTCACAGGGGCCGCCTTTTGTAAAAGTGGGTGGCAAAGCCAGGGTCATTAAATCAAGTAAAGCAAAATGGCCCCTGGCCATTGCAGAAATCTATAATCTTTTCATTGGCTGGCAGAATGGGCGCTATCAGATAATTCTGGGTAACTTTGAAGCTACAGTCGACT
>CAZHLC010000089.1:7842-9791 GCA_964532545.1 uncultured Leptospiraceae bacterium
AGAGTCTTTAACTGATGTTATTCTGAAAGCAAAACATGCAACATACGAATTGCAGAACATTTCGATTGTCTATTAAGATCATCTTTGTGCTTTTAAACTTGGTAATTTTAAACTTGACTCATTCTATTTAACCACGGGATTAAGTTATGATGTTGTTACGAATCGCTCTTATATTGGTATTATCAACTAGTCTATTTGCGGCCACCCCTCTAGAGAAAGATGCCTGTTCTCAGGTTGAGATAATTCTAAAAAAAAGTAAGATTTTTCAAAAATACCTTATGACTCTGAATAATTCTGACGGAGTAAATGATCAGGTAATCAAGGTCAGCGGTATCAATGAGAAGCAGGTGTGTAGGGTAAGTGCTGGGCCCACCTATTTCAGCCCCAGGTCAATAGGCCCCATTGAGATGAGCTTTACGGTTTTCTCTGAGCACAGTGGCAAGACCTTTGCACCGATGTATCTTGTTCGTGAGAATGTGAAAGTTTACTGCGGTCGGATGGCAACTTATTCGTGTACTCTTTATCGATCGCTGGCTAACGGGCAAACCTCAAGAGAGTGCAAGGGCAAGTTTCATGATGAAATTATGAAACTTATGGGCCTAAACAGCAAGACCGCAAAGAAGTGCAATGTGTTGACTCTTGAATGATGGCTTTACATGTAGCGTAAAGAATCGAAGTGTAAACCCTCAATTGAGCCATTCATATTTACTTGAATGATTTTAGATCTCGTTTTGCCCTCTGGTGACCGTTTTGCGCAGCCTTTTGCAAGTAGCTTTTCACCGCACCATAGTTTTTAAGTGCCCAATAACTATAGCCAGCATTGTAGTAAACCTGTGCCAGATCATTGCGATTCAAACGCCTTTTAGACTTCAAAGCATATTCTGATAACTTAATTGTCTGTTGATAATTGCCTAACATCAGCATACAGCTTGATGACCATACAACGTTTAGCGTTCACTCGCTTTATTATCAGTTGTTTTTTCATGGTAGATTTCTTTCAAAGCTTCAACAAGCTTCTTTCTCAGTAAGTTTAGCTAAGTATATTCCAGCAGGGCGAGAGGGTAAATACACAGAATTACAGGTATATAACACTTTTCTACACCTAAGATGCAGGTGTTAAAATGTGTTATACATTCGTAATTACGTGTATGGCCCCTCACAGGGTTTCACGGTATCTTTGGGGCATAGAATAGAGAAGAAATATCGGTTAAGAGACCGAGAACAAATTTTAAGGAAGAATATTATGAAACCAGGAAAGAACAGAATTACTTTCAAATCATTCGGGGTTGATTTAGTGGGAGATTTATACCTGCCAGAGGGCTTCGATGAAAACAAAAAGTACAAAGCAATTGTAGGGGCTAGCCCGTTCCCCCAGGTTAAAGAACAGATTCCAGCTACCTATGGCTCAGCAATGGCCAAAAGGGGCTTTATCTATTTGGGATTTGATTACCTGGGAATGGGAGATTCTCCAGCATTACCGGGCGAGTACAAGAAGTCGAGATACAATTTTAGACTAATCGAAAATACCTGGGATGCTGTTTCGTATCTTGGAACACTTTCTTTCGTAGAAGAGATTTACGGATTAGGTGTGTGTCAAGGTGGTTCTACTATCTCTGCAGCAGCCGTTACAGACCATCGTATCAAAAAGGTTGCAAACGTTTCAGGAATGATGGCATCAGATGCCTTTCAGTGGACAGACCGAGACATGGCCAACCAAATGATTGCAGCTGCCAATGCTTCAAAGCAGAAAATGTATGAAACTGGTGAAGCCGATTATACATGGCCGATCGTGCTAAACGACAGCATGACACGAGAAGAGTTCAATGCGTTGGGCATTCCAATGTCAGACGACACCTACAACTACTATGGAAAAGATGGTGTTGCAGGTCCTGGAAAGGTTAAGAACTTCACCCTCGAACACATTGGCGATCAGGGTATGCAATCACTGT
>CAZHLC010000090.1:0-9730 GCA_964532545.1 uncultured Leptospiraceae bacterium
AGGGCCCTTATTAGAAAACCACAGACTCTGATTTTAGATGAGCCCACCAGTGCCCTTGATGTTTCAATTCAGGCTTCGATTCTGAAACTTATTAAAGAGCTGAAACAAAAAAATAATCTTAAAATAATTCTTATCACTCACGATCTTACTCTGGTTGAAGGTCTGGTAGATATGGTAGCAGTCATGTATGCCGGCGAGCTGGTTGAGTATGGCCCGGTTAATCAGGTACTCGCAGACCCTTACCATCCGTATACAGGTTCATTGCTTGAGGCTGTTCCTAAAATTGGTAGAGAAATGTCTTTTGCTGACGACTTAAGCAGTGACGAAATGAATCATGGGGCTGGTTGCTCTTATGCGTTGCGTTGCGTTAATTCTGAAAATGACTGTAAGCTTAACAAGCCCCCAGCCTCGGGCTCGCAGCACACTTTCACCTGCTTTCACCCTTTGAAGTCGCCTTAGACGCTTTTCTCTTTAAAAAGTTCATCCGGTAAATATTCCATAATGATAAATATATTTACGTAAAAAGCGAGGTTTACTACTTTGTATCTGTCGCGCCAATGCAGGTTTAGGGGCTTTATTGATATCCTTACAGCAGCAATGCGACGTCTAAGTTTTAAAGCTTTTAAAAAATTGAAGGAGATTCAATGAAAAAAATTGTTATGACATTGGCCCTGGTTGCGTTTGCAACAAGCTCTGTTTCAGCTAAATGGTACAGCGATAAGGCTGCAGGTGTTAAAGTAAACATTCCCAAAAAGTGGAAAGTAGAAGGTGATGATACCACCCTTTCTGCTGAATCAAAAGACGGGGCAGCTGCTCTGCTGCTGATGGTTCTCGATGCAGAAAACCTTGATGCAGCGCTTGAGAAGCTTGATGAAGAGCTTTCAAAAGTAGTGACCAACTTCAAAGAAGATGGTGAAGCTGAGCAAATCAACCTGAATGGTATGAAAGGTGTTGCGGCCGATGGCGAAGGCGACATTGAAGGCAAGCGTGCCATGATTGGTTTGATGGTGTTACAGTCACCTACCGGCAAAGTTGTACTTGTACTGGGTGCTGTTCAAAAATCAAAATGGAAAAAACACAAGAAAAGAATTACTAAAATTCTTCAGAGCTTAAAACCTCTTTAATAGAGATTTCGCCCGCTATTTCTTTGCAGATTTAGCGGGCTGCTCTTCGTATTTAATTACCTCACCCTCTACTATAATCTTATCTACAGTACCCACAAACCAGAAATCGGTATCTTTATAATACCTGATATTAATCAGGGCGTCGCCCTGCTTTTTGCCGATGGCTTCATTTATGGCGTAGTCGATATCAGCTTTTTCAGTAATGGTAAAAAGGTGAAAGAGATTAAAGCTGCTGGCCATACCTTTTGCTTTACCTAATGATTTATAGCTTACACTTTTAAGTGGCCCACTTGATGGCTGCATACCACCAAAATTCTGCAGTTTATAGAGGCAACCAGGAAGAAAAGTGAGGGCCAGTGAAACAGCTAAAGCCTTTTTCATTTGTCAGGGGTGTTCTCAGTAAGTTTGACCGCTTCGCCTTCGATCACCAGGGTCGAGGTCGAAAACAATAGAAAATGGTAGTACTTTGTATACCAGCGAACATTGATCAGAGCATCACCCTTCTTCGCGGCCAGGGCCTCAGCGATGGCCATGTCTACATCGGGCTTATTCAGGCTTATATGTAGAGGTATGGGCAGGCCGAAGAGAATCCACTGGGTGTGAGAACCCTCTGTTTTGCCCAGGTTTTCGGTTATGGCTTTATTATGCAGGGGAACATTTGATGGGCTCATGCCCATGGGCGTAATGCACCCGGCTAGCAGCAGAATTGTAAGCAACAGAGTGGCGGTAGCTCTGAAAGACTTTTTCATTTTGATTCCTTTTATGTTAGTCATATGATATTAAAATTTGGCTTCTACACCAAAATTAGGAAAGAATGGCAGATTATCTTCTGATTGAACTTTGGGGTTAACCCCGGCTTGATAGGGCTGATCATAGCGCCAGACCTCTGAATTTTTAGGCTGAAAGTTTGTAACATTAAGAATCTCAATGTACCACTTAATATAACCCCATTTATAGTTTGTCTGGCGGTCAAAACGAATATCGAGGCGCATAGTTGGCCCAAAGCGCGCAGAGTTGCGATCATTGCTGGCCACAGGGGTATAACGACCAAGTGAATCAGGCCCGCTGCCACTGACAATGGGAGTATAAGGAAAGGAAGTGTAGTATTCAAAGCGCGTTGAGAAGGTGTTGCGCCCCAGAATATAGCCAGCCACCAGTTTTACTGAATGCACCTGCTCGAAGGGGCTGTTCACAAAAAGGTCACCCAGGGGGTCAGAAGCCAGGCCGGTTTTCTGTTTGGCCTCTAAGTAAGTGTAGCTAACCCAGCCAAAGAAATCACTGCTCTTTTTACGCACATCTTTTCTGAATAAGACCTCAATACCTTTGTTTTTCTGCTGACCACTGTTGCGGGCCTGGCGCTCTTCACCGCTTTCTGTTGTATGGGGGTCGGGCTCTACCAGCTTGGTGTACGTATTATAGAAACCCTCAACTCTCAAGGTAAAAAGTGAAACCTTCTGTTCAAGGCCCACACTGCGGTGAATAGACTCCTGTGCCCTGAGATAATCAGCCGAACCAACCTGGGGCTGGTTAGTAAACCAGTTGGGGTTGGTCTGTAGAAATGCACTGTATTGCCCACCGGCAACAGACACAGTTGTTCTGGTAGGAAAATCATAGCTGGCCATGCCTCTTGCATTCACAATGGTTTGTCGGTTAAGATCAAGGTATTCTGCCCTGATGCCGGGTACCATGGTAAAACCCAGAAAGGTGAATTTATTCTCGAGGTAGCCACTATAGGCCCAGTTTCTCGGGGCCTCATCAAGAGGTACCACCTCAAAAAGGCTGTTGTCACCGATATCAAAAAGTACGATCTGTTGTTTGGGCACCAGCGTCTGGCCCTGTGAATTAAAGCGGTAGTGTATTGCTGAGCCTCCGAAGCGTAGCTCTGCAATATCGCGCCAATACTCAAGCTCTGCCTTGTTCTTGACCCCGAAGATATTTGGTTTTGATGAAACATTGAGGTTGAGTATGAAGGCGGCCTGTGAAGGGTTATCTACAAAGAAAAAAGTCTCATTCAAAGCACTGAAAACAATCAGTCTGTTTTTAAAAAATTTTGAGGGGCGAAAGGTATATGTTAGAGCCTGGTTATGAAATTGCGAGCGCGACTCAAATTGTATACCATTTAGCAATGGGTCTGCGCCTTCAGCTGCCCGTTCTCGCTGCTGGGCTTCGCGGTCAATGAATTTGAATTGATCCCATCCTCCGAAAAAGAAGAGGGTCAGGGCATTGTTCTGATTAAGAAAATATTTACTTTTCAACTGATAATCAGTATACTGGGGAACTTCATCGAGCCCTGAACCTGTAAGCAGTTTGATCAGAGGGTTGGCCAGCTCATAATATGACCGTCTGCCCCCAACTATCCAGTATCCGCTGTTTTTTTTATCTTTCTGGGGCAGGCGGTCTTTCACCAGGGCAGACGTCCACCCCAGGCTGACGTCGGCAAAACCAGACAAGTCTTTTACTTCATCGACGGTATTAATGGTGATCAGGCCACCATAACCATTGCCATACTGGGCCGGAAAGGCTGATGAAAACACATCAATTTCATTCATGAGATTCGCAGGAATCACTGTGTGCAGCCCGCCAAAATGCAGGGGATAAAAAACCGGAATTTCATCAATCAGGTAAATGCTGGCCGAAGGTGGGGCCCCCCTGATCACCAGAGGGCCTACCAGGCCGTTGGTACGAATAATACCGGGCAGCGAGGTGAGGGCACTGACCGGGTCACCAAAAGCCGCCGGTATCGATTTCATTTCTTCGCCAGTGAGAGTATAACGTGATATTTTCTGCACATCGCGATCAGCTGTGAGCACCACCGTGTCACCCTGTACGGTTACCAGATCGAGGTAAAGCGTCAGTTTCTTGCCAGAAGAAATGTTTACTTTCTGTTGCAGGGGCTTCATGCCGGGCGATTTGATAAATATGGTATATGTTCCCTCTTGGGGAAAGTTCAGACTGAAAGCACCCTTATCTTCAATAAAAGCCTTCTGGCCGGTTTCTGGTACAACGATGGTGCCGAAAACTACGGGCTTTTTATTTGCTTTCTGCAGCACCTGGCCCTGTATCTGCATGGCAGCCTGACCAAAGGCCGCAGAATTGGCAAGCAGCAGCGTAAACAGCAGAGCTCTCATCGCAGCTTATACTCAACAGGAAAACTGAAATTCACCCGGGCCTTGGCCCCTGATACAATGGGTGAATCGTAGCGGGCCTCTCTAAGCCATTTTCGCCGGGTGAGGGCCACAAAGTCTTTTTTGAGTTTCGCTACCAAATTTGCAGGCAGCTGTTTTGATAGTATAACCCTTCTTACTTTCACACTGAGCACACGCCCCTGTTCAGAAACCCTTGCCTCTACATATACTACCGCCTCAACCCCGAGATCTCGGGCGCTCTTGGGCAATTCTTCTCTGGGCTTGCTGATTAACCTGGGCGGCTTCACATTGGGATAGGCGTCAAGGTCGTAAGTTTTAACACCTTCTTTACCTTTGGCCCGATCAGTAGTGGTATCATCAGATTCGGTGGCATTTTCATCTACATCTTTGGTGGTTTTACGCTGGGGGGCTGCTATTTCATCTATATCGATAAGGTCAATTGACTGCACACTCGAAAGGTCTTCAACTACTTTCACCCGTAAAACGAAATACATAATGCCTGCAAATATTATCACAGCCAGGTAAAAAGACACCAGATAGGGGTGCCTTTGTTGATGAAGTGAAATGCGTTCGATCATTGGGCTTTGTCTTCGGTCTGCTCGGCCATAAAAACGACGTTAAGAAATTCACGTTCTTTCAAAACATCGAGCACGGCTTTGACCCGCGAGTAGGGTAGTTCTTTATCAATGGTAAGAGCTACGATATTATCTTTTTCAAGGCTGCGCTGTTCTAGCTTCGCTGCGAGTTCTTCAAGGTTGATTTTTTCTCCTTCATAGTAAAGGTCACCAGCGCTTGACATCGAAAGATAAATGCTGTCTTGCTCAGCGCCTTCAGTCTGGGCGGTTGGCAGGCGTACTTCAACCCCCTTGGGGGGCTCGGTGGTTGTTGAGGCCATAAAGAACACCAGTAACAGAAGGGCCATGTCTGCCATAGCTGCGCCAGTAGCGGCAATCTGCAGTTTTTTTAGAAAATTGCGTTTCATCAGGTGTCTTTGATTGATAACTTTTTTATTTTCTGCTCTTTTGCAAGACTCATGGTATCGACCAGTCTTTCATAGGCAACTTCTTCGTTCATGTATATGATCATGATCAGGTCTTTGATTTTTTCTTTCTGTTTCTGCAGCTCAGCAGCCAGCTGTGCACGGTCATATCTTTTACCTTTATACTTAAACCCCGCCTTCTGCGGATAGACCTTGAATAGCTTTTTGGCATCTACCCGCACCGCACTTGACTTACTCGAGGGCAATGATAGAAAAAGGCCCTGACGTAGAATGAATGAACTGGTAACGATAAAGAAAATTAACAGAAGAAAGGCGAGGTCAGCTACCGCTGAGCTGTCAAAGTCAGCCTGGCGTACTTCACGCCTGGTACGGGCTTTGCGTAGAAAGTAACGAATGTTACGGCTCACGATGAGCTGCTCAGGCGGTTCTTGCCTGTAGTGATATCAGCAATGACAGTGTCTGAGTGGGCATATACTTTCTGCACCAGGTGGTTGAAAAAATGGAAAAAGCCCAGAGTAGGCACTGCTATGGCTAGGCCCCCGGCCGTGGTAACCAGGGCGATCTGAATACCTACGGCCACTACCTTGGCGTTAACGGTGGTAGCAGCTGCGATATCAGCAAAGGCCTGAATCATACCAATTACAGTACCGAAGAAACCCAGCAGTGGTGCAAGGTTACCAACGCCGCCTAATAGAGTCATGCCCTTTTCCATACGGTTGACATAAACCTGAGTAGCTTCACGCAGCTCATCTTCGAGCTCTTCTTTGTACTGGCTTTTCGAGTCATTGGCAATGCCCTGCAGATACTCAGTGAGCATTTTGTTGTTAAATGCTCTGGTTCTGATGTAAAAGATCGTACGCTCAATAATTAGAGTGAGTGCTACCAGGGCCAGAATGACAATGGGCACCATCCATCCGCCCGCCTTTTCAATGGCAGACATAAAGCCTGTACCATCTTGTTCTGTTGCGGCGGTCTCTTGTGCAAAAAGCATAAAAGGGGTAAAAAAAACGGTTAGAAAGCTAAAAACGGTTTTGTGAATCATAATATATCCTTGGTAAGCACTACCATAGATAATGTTTAAAAAAAAGACTGCGTGGCAACTTTAACTTAAAGACATTTGTCTTTTTATGGTTGTCTGGCCTGTAAATGGTATCAGTTTAGGTTGTGCGTAAGAGCAGGTTGATTATTTTCAGCTGTCTGCTACTTGAGGCGGGCTTTGCCATCTGGGCCTTTGTGGTTTTCAGTAACCGCATAAATGTACCTGAATTTGCCTGGCTCTATGGTCTGTTCAGTTATGTGGCAGTTTTTCTCGGGGCCATTATCTGGGCCTTACTTTTCGAAAGCTTCAAAAAGTCACAAATAGCATTCGCCTTTACCTATCTACATCTGATTCAGCTGTTGGCAGCCCTCGTTTTTGCATCTGGTTCTTCAACGTTTATCAATCTGTTACTGGTATTGTTTCAGATCACTATAATCACAGCCGCCCTGCTGGTTTACCCGGTTGTGGTTTATGGGCGGGCCTATGGCAGCCCATTGAGCCTGTTTAATGCACTGGCTGCTGAGCAGGGCCTGACTTTTCAGGGCCGGTTTAAAGATTCAATACGAATTCTGGTCTTGCTTTCTGCGGCAATTAAGGGGGTGCTATTGCTGCTAGTATTGGTTTCTACCCAGAAGTTTCAGCTACAGCAGTATTTTGTTTTGCTGGCCTTTATATGCCAGGTTGGTCTTGTTTACACCATTTACCAGAACCGGGGCAGCAGCGTATTCTGGGCAGTAAGCACAGGCGCTGCCATGCTGTTTGCATTCTTTTTACCACTCGAAGAAGTTATCAGGGTACCCTACCTGCTGGCCATCGGCACGGCCACCACCAGTGACTTTTTCAGTGCGGCTTTGATTGTTTGTCTTGTTCTTGCTGAGTTGTTAATGCACTTTGTTTTTGCTCTACGTTTTCTAGCTGGTTTCGCTGCCCCACAGAATTGAGTTCTTTATTCAGCCATTTTTTCAGCTGCACATCAAAACGGGCCCGATGGCTGAAGCCCCATGAAGGTGCTCTTCGTCTTAACTGCGCACTTGCTTTGTTGTCATAGTCGCTGATGAACTTTCTTTTCTCAAGTTCATGAAAAAACTGGGCAAACACATATTCTTTACCATCTTTACCCAGAATGAAGCCAGACAGGGCCACACCATAAGAGATGGCCCCTGTTTTTGCGAATACACGGTATGCAGTGTCTTCGCGGTATAACCGGTTGGTCAGGCTGCCCTTGGTGCCGGCTATGGGCAGCAGTGTACGATAGCTGCGCCCATTGATTTCTTTTTGCTGGGCCCAGAGCAGCACGGCGATCATCTGGGCTGGCGAAAACCTGTTTTCGGCCGTAAGCCCAGAACCGTTTTTCAGAACGAAGCCCTGCCAGTTAATAAAAGGTAGCTGCTTTTTGATATAACCTTCGAGCAGGCTGGCTGATTCAGACAATGAAACAGCATCACCACTTAAACGTTTGCCAATGTGCAGTAGCAGTGTATCTGCCAGCAGATTGCTTGAAAAATCAAGTACCGCTTCGCCCACAAAGGCCAGGGGTCTGCTCTGGTGGCGATAGATGAGGGTGCGGGCCCCGCTGGCCATTTTCACCTGTGCTTCTGGCAGGGTAATACCATGTTGTGCTGCAAGGTGCCTGAGTAGCTCTGCAGTAAACAGCGCAGGGCGCTTCACGGGAATAAATCTGGCCCGTCTGCGTGCATGACGTCTGTAATCGGGGGCATGATACCAGACTTCTTTGCGCCCCCGCAGTGAGTATTTAAAACGCCTTGGTTCAACAAAGTTTGAACTGCTTTTGCCTATTTCATACAGGCCGATCTCTGGGGTCATGATATATTTATATGAGCGTTTTCGCCAGTTATAGCTCCACCGGGTGAGTACTACATTGTAATTCACCCCCAGAGCACCCAGCGCCTGGTTATACTGGGCATCTGCGTGCATACCTTTATCAATCTCAGATTGTTTACCAAGGTAAGTATCATCTGCAAAAAAATCGCCGTCAACTTTTGTTATACCCAGCTTTTGCAGTTTCTCGACCAGGGTTATCAAATCTCTTATTTTCAGGGTGGGGTCACCCTGGCCCACCAGATACAGATTACCCTTAAGGGTGCCATCTTTGATAGCCCCGGCATATGAGAACTCTGTTTGAAAATGGTACCCTGGGCCCAGCAGGCGCAGAGCTGCGGCTACTGTTAACACCTTGGTGGTTGAGGCCGGAATACATGGCAGCTCGGCATTGTGATGATGAATCACTTTTAGATCATCAGCCCGAACCAGAGCATAGGCGCCATGTTTCTGGTTATACTCAGACTGCTGGTCAGCGGTTTCTGCAGAAAAGGTTAACTTGATTTCAGTCTTTTTACTGGCCTCTGAACAACCAATTAAAAGCAATAGAACGATGCCTAAACTCTGCCTCATGGGCAGAATGTTCAGGCAAATGAGTTATGAGGTAAAGCAGTTTCGCCCGCCACGGGTCACAGGGTTAAACCGCCTCTCAGGCAGATTTCTTTTTTTCGTACTCAGCCATATATGCTTCGGCCAGGGGCAGATTGTCATGGTCGTTGGGGTGAAAATCTGGTCTAAAATAATCAAAAAAGTTTTTCATCGAGTTTAGAAACAGTGGGCCAACATTCTGCACCATGCTGAGAATATCTTCGGCCAGTTCTGGTAGAGTCAGCTCTTTTTCTTGACTCATGAGGTAGACAGCCCCGGCAAATGAGACTCCCCAGATCATGGTATTACCGATCATCATACCGGCCACCCGTAGAACATAAGAATCATCAACCTGCTTTTGAACATCAAAGGCCACATGCTTGTGCTCAATCTCTTCACATGAGTGCCAGAGGGTAATCTCTTCGGTTGTTTTATCCATACCTTTAAGAAAGTCTCGATTTCTGAGAAACCACTCTGACTGGGTGGCGGTAAAATGTTCAAGCGCGCTGGTGATCGAAAGACCCATGGCCGGATGAATTCTATTCAGGCTCTCTTCTGCCAGCTTGAGCAGGTCTTTCAGGTTTTTCTCGATGGGTTTGATGTTATAGCCCCAGACCTCGAGGTTCTGGTTGAGGTCATCGTGGGCTTTACCATGCTGCACCTCTTGTGCTGCAAAAGCCTTTATTTCTTCTTTCAGCTTTGGGTCAGTGATCTGGTTGGCAAATTTATTTACTGATCTGATAAAAAACCGCTCACCTTCAGGAAAAAGCAGGCTCATAGCATTAAAATAGTGTGAGGTAAGCTTACTGCCCTGGTAAACGGCATTGGGCTGAGTGTCTTCAAAAGTTTTAGGAAATTTACGTACTCTTATGTGAGTGCTCATAATAGCACAAGATTATGTAATTTTGCAGCGCGCTGCGGCCATATTTATGAATCGAAACGTATTTTTGTTTTGATGACAGGAGTTAGGGTTTAAACCCCTGTCTAATCAGAA
>CAZHLC010000091.1:0-9684 GCA_964532545.1 uncultured Leptospiraceae bacterium
ACTGGCGCTCAGTCAGTGCCATGCCCGCGGTATCGTTGTTTGATGACACACCTGGCAGATACCAGTACTCAACAACCGAGCCCGTATGTGAACCTGAGGGAATAAAAGCGATGTCTTCAGCGGTGAAGACCGTAGGGTAGATGGCAAAGTTTGACCAGCTACCCCGGGCCTGCAGGGGCAGAGTCAAAAATAATAAAAGTAAAAGGCTACAGAGCTTACCCATTATAATTCGATCGGTACATAAAATCTATAAGTACACCCTGCTCTCAGGGAATTGTAAATGTATCAGGCGCGCCATCGGGGGTAAACGCCGGTACTGTTACTTCGACAACACTGCCGCTGCCATAATCATATTTTCCGTCAAGGTCAGAATCAATAGTGCAGATGCCATCATAGGTCAGGTTGGTAATTAACCATGGTTTCTGCAGAGTTGAAGCAATAATCGAGGCGCCCCCATCTGTTTTAAAGGCCGCAATACTTGACCAATCACTCAGCGGCAGGGCGTCGCCCCCAAGACTGGTGTAGTTAGCCAGATCTGATGATGACCAGACTGGCATGGGCTGAGCTGTGAATATACAGTAGTACTGCGAGTTTGCCTGCAGCGAGGTTGCATTTACATCAACCTCACCCAGGTCTGAGAAGTCTGTCAGCTTAATAGAGAGTTGGGCGATAGTTTCTTCAAGGTCGATCAGCTCATCAACGTTGCCGGTATCAGCAGTACTTAAAGCCATGTTGAAATTTGAATAGCCCTTATCGCCAGAGTCAAGTATACCATTCTTATTCATATCAAGAAAGACCAGCATTGACAGGCTGGTATCTGTATACTTCACATTGATATTGTGAACAAACTTGCCCTGTGAATCGATATACTTGGCCCGAGAGGCACCGGTCAGAGCACTGGTCTGGCCTGTGGTGGCACGTAAATAAACCTTAGTTTCTTGCTGCACATCTTCAATCTGCAGGCGTACTCTCTGATCATACTGGGTTAACTCTTCTTGAGTGGGAATACCTGTCGAGAAGGTACAGGCCTGCAGCACCAACCCAGAAAACAGCATATTGCCCACCCATTTCATATCATTTCTGCTTATACTTAACCAGATTCACCTGAACCTTGCCGGCGACTTCGACCTTCGTCCACCCTTTGACCATGACCTTGTTTTCATCATCGGTGATGTACATATCAATGGGGCTCTTGGTCTTAATCAACATATCACCACCACCACCGACAGAAACATTCTTTTTATTCGAAATGCCCGAACGCACATGGTAAACATACTTGGGGCCAAAGAAAGTTTTTACTTTCTTACGCTTTAGAATTTTCAGAATCAGATACTTTTTGCTGCCAGCGGGCAGTACCGGCAGCCTGACTGTTTTACCGGCCTTAAGAGCAATGTTTGAGGTGCGCAGCCAGTAAAAAGCACCAATGAGGTCATGGTAGCCCGGGGCCCTTACCCAGCGCTGCTCATTTCCCACCTTGGTAGGTGCAGTATGGGGATAGCCATACTCTCGAAAATCTTTTTCTTGTTTCTTAACCTTTATGCGCCCGCCCCTGAAATAATAAAAACGTTTCTGAAACTTTTTACCCTGGTAAACTGACTCAAATGCTCGAAAAGATTTGCGCTCTTTATAGTTCCACTCAGAGCCCACCGAACCTGCAATGTAATAGAAGGGTTTCAATGCACCGAAAGTTGAAACCCGTGCATGGGCCCGAATCAGGGTATCTGATTTCACCTTGGTGCTGAGCGAAACCCGCCCTACCGTAATACCTTTCCATGAAACATGGTAGGTCATACTCTCATTGTAAAACGGCTTGATATCAGAGGCCGTGGCGGGCCCCTGAGTCAGCGCAAAAAGAATGATAGCAACTAAACTGAGATTAATCTTCATAAGAAACTTATACTTGACTTTTTTCATAATTGAAACAACCTGTAAATCATTTTCTAGTTCGACGTATTAGATGCAGGGGTGACATGAAAATTCTTGCAAAAATTATGTCACCTGTGGCCTGTCTGATACAGTGGGGTTCGACAAAAAGTGTCTGTCTAGCCTTTTTCTTCTTTATAAGATAACTCTGAGAAATGCTTTAACCCTATGAGAACCACTTATGAGCAAATGTATACCTACATCGAAAATCTACAGAAACAAATCTGCACCGCCCTCGAAGAAGTCGATGAGCAAAAGTTCATAACCGATGAGTGGCAGCGCCCTGAAGGCGGTGGCGGGCGCACCAATGTTATACAGAACGGCAGCGTCTTCGAAAAAGGTGGCGTCAATATATCAGGCGTTTTCGGGCTATTACCAGACAACATCGCGGCCCACTTAAAAGTTAAAAGCATGCAGTTCAAGGCCTGTGGCCTTTCGCTGGTGATACACCCCCATTCTCCCCGGGTGCCCACCACCCACATGAACGTTCGCTATTTCGAAATGGAAAATGGCGACCACTGGTTTGGCGGGGGCATCGATCTTACCCCCTACTACCCCGATGAAGAATCATTTGGGTATTTTCACCAGATTCTACAAAAGGCCTGTGAAGGTGCCATAGAACATAGTTATGCACAATATAAAAAACAGTGCGATGAATACTTTTATCTGCCCCACCGACAAGAAATGCGCGGTATTGGCGGCATTTTCTATGACTACCTGCGCGAAGATGCAGAAAAACACTTTGGCCTGACTCAGGCTGTGGGCGATGCCTTTATAGAGAGCTACCTTCCCATCGTGAAAAAGAGTAAAGACCTCGAGTATACCGAAGCCGACAAACAGTTTCAACTGGTACGGCGGGGTCGCTATGTAGAGTTTAACCTGGTCTACGACAGGGGTACTCTTGTCGGACTGAAAACCAACGGCCGTATTGAATCAATCTTAATGTCACTGCCCAAAGAGGTGAACTTTCTCTACAATTGGCAGCCCACTGAACCCCATCACCAGAAGATGACCAAGTACTACCAGGCGAGAGAGTGGCTTTGAAACAAGACTTCTATCAGAAAGTTTATAATCTGGTGAAAAAGATTCCCCGGGGCAAGGTGAGCACCTATGGCCACATCGGCCGGGCCCTGACCGGCGGCAACTCTGCACGTTTAGTGGGTATGGCCCTCAACAATTGCCCAGACCCGCAGACACCCTGTCACCGGGTGGTCAACCGTAATGGTGAGCTGACCGGGGCCCCCCACTTTGATCACCCCGACATGATGCGCGATCTACTAGAGAATGAGAAAGTGACTTTTAAAGATGGGCGTGTCGATATGAAGAAGCATCTGTGGGTGCCTCAATCACAAGTCAACTATTAGCTAAGCTTGCCTGGGTGTTGAAAGTATTCCCGAAAAATCAGGCGGCCCCGGTGAGCGACGCCCGACAGTTCGAAGAAAAATGCTGCTCTGCGGTCACGATGGCCGCCGAGCCGACGGCTAAAGCGGCCTTTCAGGCCTGCCTTCTGATTTTTCGGTTTCAACACCCAGTTCACAGGTTGTCTAATGACAACCTGTTAAGCAGCAGGCACAGTGAACAAGAACTTGCTGCCCATGCCGTATTCTGATTCAACCCAGATTTTGCCGCCATGAGCTTCAATAATTTCTTTTGAGATCGACAAAGCCAGGCCAAGGCCTGTCTGGTTGGGTTCGATAATTGAACGAAAGACTTTATCAATTTCAGTTTTACGAATGCCTTCACCAGAGTCTTTGACCGAGAAGCGAACGTGCTTATCTTCTTTGATGACCTTAACATCAATCACACCCCACTTGGGAGTGTAGCGTACTGCGTTGGCCACCAGGTTTACCAGCACCCAGGCAACTTTTTCAATGTCGACCAGAATGGCAGGCAAGTCATCGTTATGCTGCACCCGCAGGTTAATCTGCTTACGCTGAATCTGGTCACCAAACGGTTTTAGCGAAAGATCGATGATCTGCTTAACCTGGTTTTCTTTAAAAACAAGCTTTATGGTGCCTTCAGTCATTCAGCCGAGTTGCCTCTTCATAATACGATATGTTTTATATTTGTAGGCGCCTATTTTTTCTAAACCAGTGATAAGGGGCGCGTTGTTTTCTACAATCAAAGAACAATCTGAATTTTTATATCCCATGGCCGTGCCATTTTCAATGGTTTTCTGAATCAATGGCAGATGGTAACCCCTCTGTCGGTACTCTTCAAGAATACCCAGAATTACCGTTCGTACTCTTTTCACCTTACGTAAATTCCACAGAATTTTGAATATACCAAAGGGGAAAAGCCTGCCCTTTGCTTTTTTAATGGCAAAGTTAGCATCGGGTATGGTCACCGAAAAACCAATGGGCTCGCCATCGAGCTCAAGAATAAAGGCAAGCTCTTCTTTCACCACCATTTTTAATTCATGCACTAGAAATTCCCACTGTTCATCTGAGAATGGTACGTTACCCCAGTTCTGTGACCATGCGTGCTCAAAAATGTGGCGCACCGTGGTCACTTCTTTTTGCCAGTTTTTTTTGCTGGCATTGCGAATAGTGACATTGCCCGAGCGCATCATACGCTGCGACAACTTTGACATGACCGGGGGTATCGGGTCTTCATCACCCTTATAGTATGAGTACCAGTCGATCTCTTTAACAAAGCCTACCTTCTCAAGCAGCGGCAGGTAATAGGGGGGGTTATACAGGCACATCACCACGGGGTCGTCGTCGAAGTTGTCTACCAGCAGGCCAATCTCATCATAAATGGCAAAATTCATGGGCCCCAGCATGTCTGTACAGCCCCGCTCTTTCAGCCACTTATCAGCCTCGGCAAACAGGGCTTTGGTGGCCTCTTCATCATCATAGGCCTCAAAAAAACCAAAAAAACCCTGCTTTGTTTTATAGTGGTCGTTATGGGCATAAGACATATGCGCGCTGACCCGGGCCACGGGCTTGCCATCGCGATAGGCCATAAACAGCTGTTTTTCACCAATTTTGTTAAACGGGCCCTCGACAATAAACTTGGTCACTTCAGAATAAATGGGGGCCACCCAGTGTGGATAGTCTTTATAGATGGGCGCTGCCATCTGCAGAAACTTTTTAACTTCTTTTTTGTTATTGGCGACTGGCTTTACTTCGATACCCATTACCGCATTTTTCTGAAAGCATTTGGGGTGTAAACCTTTTCAGAGATGCAATGAACCGCCCTCAAACATGGGGCAAAGATAACAACGTGCGGACGATACGAAAGATCAAAACTGCAGGCTTTAAATGCTGAAGTCAATCCTGTACATCGTTCGCATCATACCCATCTTCGCCCCTGCGGTTTAAAGGGGAATAATTTGTATTAAAGCTTAAGACGCAGTTGCTTGTCGAAATACACAATCTGCATGGGTAGGCCTTTGCTGTCGAGGGGCACTTCACGGGGTAGCGAGACAAGGTTTGATTTTGCCACCTTTGCCATTACGGCCAGGGCCACAGCATCTAACAGATCATCTTCGCCCACCTGCCCCCGCCTGAACTTGTTTTTGGCTTCGGTTTCAATTTTTTCAAGCTGGGTGAGATAGGGTTTGAGAGTCGCCCGTCGCTCACGCTGGCCTTCGGGGGTACGCTTATGGTGATTCATGGGTCGGCCCGCCAGGGCGCAGAAGGCGACCTCGGGGTGGGCCTCTTTAATCAATGAGGTGAGCTCTTTATTTTTGACCAGCAATGAATCTACTTCTTTGATTTTTTTCATCAGGTTGTATGACTGCAGGCTGAGGGCCACCCCGATTTCAGCCCGGCTGAGGCGGCAGGCTTCGGCATAACTTTTGCTTTTTAAGACCACCCTTACTGGTGGCGAAAATACACTGGGGTGCCGTTTAGGTGATAGAATTTTTCGGGCCAGGCGGTCACACTCACGGTAGCGCAGGGGTTTGCTCACCAGCCCAATGGGCATATCAACCAGAATGATTTTGCTTTTAAGATGATGATCGACCAGGGGTTTAAAGGCTGAGAACAGTTCAAGCTCGAAACCACGGTTTTTCAGGGTTACAGAGACCCAACCGGCACGACAGCCATCAACCCCGGTATACATTAGAGAGTAAACCTCAGCCGATTCATTTCTTTTTCAACCTGCCTGCGATAGCTGCTAGACCAGATTTTGTCTGCAAACTCGTCAGTTAAAAGAGATAACATCTCACCGGGGTGCCAGCTTACCGGCGCATCATCGGCGCTGCGAATGCGCTGCTCAAGCAGGGCCTTCGATATGGCCCGGGCCCCATGCGAGCGCAGATCGCGAATGAGCGCGCGAAAGAAGGCCTCTTTGGCCGGGTCATAAAACTTAAAGCGACGGTGAAACAGCAGGGCATCATGAAAATACTCGGGCATATTAAAGGCACCAATGGCCCGCACCTCGGGGGCCAGCAGCCTGAAGAACTCGCTGATCTGGCTGAAAATGCCAAGGCCGGGCAGCTCTTGACCAGGAAAAAGCCTGCTCTTATCAAAGTTTTTTCTTTTAAAATCTTGAGTCAGTAGCCAGTCAATAAAGATCAGCCGTTTTGCACCCATACCCTTATGCAGCTTGAATCTGAACTCTGACATTTTTAACCTGATATGAACCAGCAGGCGCCCCTTACTGGTGAGAAAAATACGTTGATCAAGGTTTGACAGATACTTCAGCTCAAGTTTTATTTTTTTGTACTTACGCTGCATCAGAGCAGAGATGAGACCGGCCTCTTCTAGCAGTGCCCAGGTCTCATCTTCTGAGAGTTTACCAAACAGCTTATCGCGCTCACTACCAGCAACATCATCAAAGATGTCTGAGCGGGCCATCAAATCTTCGTTAATGTCGACCATATCAAAGTCGACAAGACTGAGATTCTTGGGGTTCTCTTCGGGCTCAACGTTTTTGCGGCGAAAAAAGCTCATCTATTCTATACCCGCAAAAATACGGCAGGTCTGCATATGCAGATCAATGGTGTCTTCATCTCGGCGGGCATAGCCCCCGGCCAGGGTAATGGCTAATGGTATATCTGGCATAAAATTTTTGACCATTTGATCACGTTCACCCAGCCCTGCCTTGCTGATTGAAAGCCCTCCCAATTGATCGTCAAAGAAGGGGTCAACCCCGGCCAGATAGAAGATTAAATCGGGTTGAAACAACTTTTTAATTTTAATGAGATTTTCAGCCAGCAGACGCAGATATTCATCGTCGCCGGTGCCAGTATCAAGGCCTACATCAAGGCTACCCTTCTCTTTGGGGGGATAATTATGCTCATCATGCATTGAGAAGGTGAACACAGACCTGTTCCACGAAAAGATTTTGGCAGTACCATTACCCTGATGTACATCAAGGTCAATAATAAGAATTTTATTAGCCTTTTTCTCTCGGCGCAACCAGGCGGCTGCAATAGCAATGTCGTTCAGATAACAGAAACCCTCGGCCCGCTCAGCAAAGGCATGGTGAAAACCACCAGAAAGGTTAAAAGCCATGCCATGCTCAAGGGCCTGCTGGGCCGCAGTCAGAGTTCCGCCGCAGGCGAGAAAAAAAGCATCAACCACCTTTTTCTGCAGGGGCAGCTCACTCTTAGCCAGAGCTGCACTGGGTTTCAGAGCTACCAGATCTCTCAGGTATGAGCGTTTGTGAACCAGGGCGGCGGTTTCAACCGAGATGGGCCGGGGCTCTACAAACTGGTGCTGAGCAAAGGTCTTGTTCTGCTGCAGCTTGTAATGCAGTAGCCCAAACTTAATCGCCGGAAAAACATGGGGCCCCAGATCGATATCGTATCCCCTTGAAAAAACAAAGATTGGCAGCGGCAAGTTCTGGCTCACTACCCTGCATTTAAAAATCTTATAGTTTTGAAACGATTTTTTGTTGTCAGGTGAAATGTTAATTAAATCTTAATGTGTGGTTGAGACCATTCCGCTATTTCCCCTGAATACCGTGCTGTTTCCTGGTATGCCCATTTCGCTGCATATCTTTGAAGAACGTTATAAAATGCTGCTTGAAGATTGCCAGAACCACAGCAACTCTTTCGGTATTATATTTCTACGCGAGGGCAAAGAGGCCTACGACAAAGATGTAAAAACCTATAGGGTGGGCACCCTGGCGAAAATTCATGAGGTGTCAAAAATGGCCAATGGCCGGGCCAATCTCACCGCCGTGGGCACCGAACGCTTTTTAATCACCTCTTACGATAAGAGTCTGGCCTATCTGCAGGCCCATGTTGAGTGGCTACCCCTGGTAAATGACACAGAAGATGAGGTCTTACGTACCGAAATGCAGGCCCTGCTTGAAGAATACCTCGCAACCCTGAAAAAATCACAGAATATTCCCCCTGAAATACCCAATCTGGCATACTTAGGGGCGAATCTGCTGCAAATCGACAGCAAAACCAAACAAGAAATACTGCTCATTGATGAAGCTGACGGCCTTTACCAACGGGTGATCGACCTATATAAAGATCATTTGCGCCTGATTAAGATGAAAAGCTCGTTCTCTGAGCATATGCCTGGCGGCCCCTTTTCACAGAATTAAGAAAAAAAGGCTTGCAATTATGTCTTTTTCGATAAATTTCTAGAAAAATCTTCGTCACAAGGTTTACGGCGGCATGAAAAAACTACTTTGTCTCTTTATATTAACTAGCTTCTCTATCTGGGGCCAGGGCGAAGAAGCCCCGGGCAACGGTAATGGCAAATACGAAGAAGGTACTTCAGAAATGCAGGTTTACCGGGTTATTCTCAACAGCCGCCGAGCAACTTACCAGCATGTAGCTGACATTGTTATTATGGATCGTGGTGAGTGGGATAATTTTCCCACCAAAGAAGCACGACGAAAGCAGGTAACTGAACTGGGTATCTACGATTTCTCTGGTGTCACCAATGCTGATGAGCCCACTAATCATGGGGCCGTGGCCAAGGCCATTATGAACCAGTATGAAATACCAAAGGGTGTTCTATTCTGGGCCTTTGGTTTTGAACGCTATGCCCTCAAAGACCTTGCCAACCATAGATTAGTTCTACCTACCTATTCAGAATACAGCTACATTCGCGGCAGCGCCCTTGTTGGTATGAGTACCAGTGCTGATGAATTTCGTACCCGCAAAAAGAACTGGGGCAAAAGCCGTATGCAAATGATCATTGAAGAAACAAAAAAAGAGCAAGAAGAGTTAAAGAACGCGCAATAATTTTAGAGGTTTAATATGAAATTTTCAAAGATTATTTTAATCACTATTCTGGCCATGGCTTTAGCTGGCATCAGCAGCCTGAGCGCCAAGACCATTGGCCGCATCGCACTGAAGATCGGCAAGGTTGAATACCGCGAGGGCAAAGGTAAATGGAAGAAGGCCCGCATTGGCATGAAGGTAACCACTAAGATGTCGATCAACACCGGCTTCAAGTCAAAGGCCATTATTAAAATGAATACCGGCACCAGGCTGACTCTCAAGCCCAGTACCATGATCAAGTTCAGCAACTTTGTGCGCGGCAAGTTCGGCACCGCTACTGACCTCAATATGCGAACCGGGCGTATTCGCTCAGTTGTTGCCAAACTGAAAAAGGGCAAGCGCAATCACTTCAGAGTGCGCACCCCAACCGCTGTTGCAGGCGTCAGAGGTACCATCGGTGACTTTGGTGAAAGCAACATGGGTTTTCAGGCAGACCTGAGTCAAGACAGCGCTGAAATGTTTCAGGGTGGCCAGCGTTCGCAGATTCAGCAGGGCGACACAGGTGCTGCCCAGGGCGGGCCTGAACAGCGACTGCAACGGCCTGACGATGTCAGAGGCCA
>CAZHLC010000092.1:0-5262 GCA_964532545.1 uncultured Leptospiraceae bacterium
CATGGTTTTCAAGATACCACCCAGGGCACCCTGTTTTTCGATATCGCCCGCATTATCGAACACAAAAAGCCAGCGGCATTTCTACTTGAAAATGTTAAGAACCTGAGGGGGCACGACAAGGGCAATACCTTTAAAGTCATTCAAGAAACTCTGTTTGAGCTGGGCTATCAGGTACAGGCCGAAGTGCTCGATGGCAAGTACTACGTTCCCCAACATCGCGAGCGTATTTTTCTCGTTGGTTTTCGTAATGAACTCATTAGCGGTATGAATCCGTTTCACTTTCCCCAGCCCACCGAGCACCCCCCTGCCCTGAAAACCATTCTTGAAAAAGAGGTAGATAGCAAGTATACCCTGAGTAATAAGCTGTGGCAATATCTGCAGAATTATGCAGCAAAGCACCGGGCCCAGGGCAATGGTTTCGGTTTCGGGCTGGCCAACCTTAACTCGTACAGCCGCACCCTGAGTGCCCGCTACTATAAAGATGGTTCTGAAATTTTGATCAGCCAGACAGAGCAGAACCCCAGGCGCCTCACACCCAGAGAGTGTGCCCGTCTGCAGGGCTACCCAGATTCATTCAAGATTGTGGTTTCTGATACCCAGGCCTATAAACAGTTTGGCAACTCAGTGGTGGTTCCGCTGGTGAAGGCCATCGCCCAGAATCTGGTTGAAACCCTGGGCTCGTTAAAAATTGCTGCCATGGCATGACCGACCATTTAACCAAAGAGCGACGCAGTTGGAACATGTCGCGTATCAAATCAAAGGGCACCAAACCAGAACTACTCATGAAACAGGCCCTGCAGCAGGCCGGTTATCGTTTTACCATGCACAACGGGCAACTGCCTGGCAAACCAGACTTTTTCATTAAAAAGCATAATCTTATCATCTTTGTACACGGCTGCTTCTGGCACAGGCATAAACGCTGCAAGATCGCCTATACTCCAAAAAGTAAAAAAGAATTCTGGTTGAAAAAGTTCGCAGAGAATGTGGCCCGTGACCAGAGACAGCTGCGGCAATTGCGCCGTATGGGTTATGCCGTACATGTTTTCTGGGAATGCCAGATTAAGAACACCTCAAAGCTTAAGCAAAGAATGCAGACTCTAAAAGATCACTTCAGCTGAGAAAAAAATATTGCCCGCTTACCTTTGCTCTGCCATCTCTTCGTTATGAACGAAAGTGACACAACTTCAGCGGCAGAACCTATTGAAGACACACCCGATGCTGCTGGCATTAGAGCTGCTCTGGGTGAAGAAGAGAAACAGGGGCTGCTGGGTAAACTGGGGCTCTTTGCCTTCACTATTATTCTGTTCTTTTCTCTGGGCCTTGCAAGCTGGAGCACTGATGATCTTATTATTCTGGTAGCTGTCATCTTATTTCATGAGTTGGGCCACTTTGTGGCCATGAAGCTATTCAGATATAATGATGTGAAAATGTTTTTTATTCCTTTCATTGGGGCAGCTGTTTCGGGCAAACCTGTTCACCATAGTTCAGCCAAAAGTGCGATCATCAGTCTCATGGGGCCACTGCCCGGGTTGATTGCTGGTGGTTTTTTTGTTTACCTTTTTCTTTTAGAGGGCGATTCACTTTATCGCAAAATTGCATATTTTCTGCTGTTTCTCAATGGCTTCAACCTGCTGCCCTTGACACCTCTCGATGGCGGTCGCTTCTTCGAAGAAATTCTATTCTCAAAAAACCGCTTCTTTGAAATGGCTTTTGCCATTCTCGCTGTGTTGGTTTTTGCTGGCCTGGGTATTCTTTTACGAGACTGGCTGCTTGGGTTGCTGGCATTGATCAACATCATTCAACTCGCCCCTACTTTCCATATCAGCACCATCGCCACTCAACTGAAGAAGAAACAGATCAACAACCTGCAGCTGCATAAACTCAGCGCTGAACATCTTAATCTAATTACTGAAAAGTTACGCGAAAAGTTTCCTAAACTTTTTGACCCCTTAAGTGGCAAGGCTCTGGCTGGCTACGCAAGCCGGCTTATTGAACGTGTCAACGCTGGCGGAACCAGTGTGCTTAAAACCATAGTGTTTATTATATCGTATGCGGTGATTGCCCTTGGGGCCATTGTCTGTGCTGGTCTGCTGGTTGTGAATAACCATGAATATGAGCTGCATGTTTACAAAGACAAGAAAGTTCTCAAGAGCTTTTATGCAGGTGACCCCCGCCCCGCCAGTGAGGTTGAACTGAACCAGAAAAATGAGTTTCATGGAACTGCAACGGCCTATTATCAAGACGGCAAGATTATGCAGAAAATCGAATTTAAAAATGGTAAAGTAGAAGGAAAGTGGATCGAATACGACCAGAAAGGGGCTATCTTGTTCAGCGATGCCTTTAAAAAAGGCAGACACCTGTTAAGATATGCAAACGGTAAAACCTATAAACTGTCTGAGCTTAATAAAGGGGTTCAAATAGAAATCAAAGAGCGCCTGCAAAAAACCTATGTTGAAGATCTTAAGACTAAGCGCCCGCGAATAATCGATGGTGAGAAGCTGGGCCCTAGGCCTCTGCAAACAGAGCAATCTTCTTCAGGGCGTTAGTAGCCGCCCGGGCAATGGGCCGATCTTCACCACCGGCCAGCTTCTCTAACTGCGGAACCGTGCTGGCTGACAATGAAGCATGGGCCGAAATTGATTCAATGGCATAGAGTGTTTTCTGGCGATCTTTTGATTTTAAGTCTTTGATGATTGCATCAAGAGTACTTTCGTAAAATATGTCGTTTTTGGTCTTTTTCATTCTTATGTCTCTAAATAATTATCGTATAGTAGAGAGCAAGCTTTTAGCATTTTTGATCAGTGAGCGGCTCAGGTATTATTTGACGCTTTTGGCCTCTTAATCTCAACTAAAATATTTACAGACCGTTCTGTATGTTTTTTATGGTTTATGAAACCGATCTTTTCGATGCCCAGCAAAACCGCTCGAGACTTGCACCCCAACGATTGCTACGTCTGTGGTACAGAAAACCAGCATTCACTTAATGTATCAGTTCCCTTTGATATAGAAAACGGCGAGGTTGAATTCACTCACCATTTTCAAGGCTTTGAAAAGGGGGCCCCGGGTAAGAAACGACTGGTGCATGGCGGGGCCATCGCTGCCATTATGGATGAAGTACAGGGGGTGCT
Organism: uncultured Leptospiraceae bacterium; assembly: GCA_964532545.1. GTDB lineage: Bacteria > Spirochaetota > Leptospiria > Turneriellales > CAZHLC01 > CAZHLC01. The sequence goes on from CAZHLC010000092.1 coordinate 3,129, forward strand.
GGCCCATCATGTAGGCCATCTGGTGATGACTGATCAATTGCATATTCGGTATCATAAGGGTACGGTACTGGCTGAACCTGTAAAGATTCAGGCCATAGTCACCACGGTGCGCAAACGGCGGCTTTATACCAGAGCCACCATGCACAATGAGGCCGGTGATCTTCTGGTGAGCTCATCTGCTAAATGGTTCTTACTGCCCGATAGAATGATCAAAAAAACCTTTCAAGAAGTGGGCAGTGATGTTGAGGCCCCGGGGTTTAATTTTGAAATGATTGAAGCCAATCGAAAAAGAGCCAGACAGATTCGTAAGCAGAGAAAAGCTAAAAAATCTCATCAATAAGACGTGGTCTCAATGGCTGTTTTCAGCACTTCAGCAGATTGAAAGAACTGTTCTTCTTCTTTTTTATTCATGCCTGCTTCAAGCACATCTATTATCCCCTCTTCTGAAATCAGAGTGGGCAGCGAAATGGCCAGGTCTTTGAGCCCGTAGATGCCATTCATGACCGAAGACAGGTTGATAATTCTTCTGTCACCGCGCAAAACCCACTTCAGCAAAGTGGCGGTCACCAGCCCAATGGCGTGATTCGTGGCGCCTTTGCGGCGAATGATCTGGTAGGCAGCTGTTCTTACCTTTTCGCTGATATCGGCTTCAAATTCAGGTTGCCAGGTTTTGAAATCGCGTAGTTTCATGCCGCCGATATCAGCCGACGACCACAAAGCCAGACCTGAGTCACCATGCTCACCAATGAAATTGGCGTGAATATTTCTGGGGTCTACATCTACCTTTCGACCGATAAGCTCGCGTAACCTGGCGGTATCAAGCATGGTGCCGGTGCCAATAACCCGCCCTGCAGCCAGACCTGAGAATTGTTGGTAATAATAGGTAAGCACATCAACAGGATTTGTTACAATGATCAGAATTCCCCCGAACCCCTGCAGTTCAGTAGCAATCTTTTTTGCGATTGCAATGTTATCGTTGAGCAGGTCAAGACGGCTTTCGTCGGGGCTACCGCCCCGGCCCGCTGTGATTACAATCGCCTTACAATCTTTCATCTCGGCCATATGAGCTGCCCTCACGGCAGTGGTGGGGTAAAAAGATGAACCATGGGTGAGATCCATAGCTTCACCTTCGGCCAGACCTGGCCTTGCGTCATTTAGTAGAAGTTCAGAGCAAATACCCCGGTGCAGAATAGAAATGGCCACGCTTGAGCCTACCCAGCCCATGCCGATAATACCAATCGAAGTTTTGCCCTGGCTCATGTTTCTAGCAACTATAAAATAGTAAAGCTGCCGCTTCTATGCCACAATATTCATATTAAAAAACTTAAAACAGGCGTTGAGCAAGAAAACAGGTTACAAGCCTTGAGGCTCAATTAAAAACGCCCTTCTTGCGGTTGGCCAGCTTTTTTAAAATCTCAAGGCAGCCTTCTTCACTCAGTTGACCCCAACCTGCGATCTCGCCTCTGGTACGGCCGCAGCTGGTGCAGAAACTTGTATCATCAAAACCATCGGCCTTTTCTGCTGCAGGCAGTATACCCCGCAGATTACACTCAGATTTGCAGGGCGACAGTGCTTGATGGTAATTGAAGTCTGACATAGAGTCGTTAATTCTAGTTCAATGGTTTTCGCAGCATCACCATATGTTTGCATTGAATACCATTTTCAATAATGGGTTCAGCATAGTTCTGTAAAAAGTAATCTTTTTTGATAGAATCGAGCTCAAAACCCATTTTTTGATAAAGGCCCAGTTGGCCAAGGCTCGAATTGCCTGTACCGATCAAAAGAGACTGGCAGCCCATCTGTTTGGCCGTTTGGGCAGCATGATCTAACATCTTTTTGCCAATGCCCTGCCCCTGGCGATGCTGTGATACAGCGATGTTTTTTATTTCAGCAACCCCTTCGCCTAACTCAAGTAAAACATAGACTGCAATGGGTACGGCATCGCCTTCGTCTGTAGCCACATAGACGTGGCCCTGCTCTAAGTAGGCCAGCTTTTCGCTGGGGTCGGCCAACTGCAGCAGTCTTGTGGGGTAGTTCTTTTTGATAGAGTCAATTTGAATTTTCATCAGCTTAATTCAAATTAAAACGCTCGCCCTGAGTTCAAGTAATATTTTTTAAAGAATCTGCTTCTACT
>CAZHLC010000092.1:5303-9646 GCA_964532545.1 uncultured Leptospiraceae bacterium
TTAGTCAGCAGCTTTTCTCAAGCTCTTCTTGAAATTTCACCAATGAGCCGAGGTGTTTAAAATGAAGACGCTTCAGCCGGCTTCTGATCGAATCTAGCTGCCCAAGAAACTGGTTGATCATTTCTCCTGTAATTTCTTCACCAAAGGCATCTACAAAAGGCTCACTGAGAAGAAAGGGCCTGACTTTTTCAAAGGCCCCCATGTGTTTCAGCTGTGGCATATCAATCGAATCTGCTTTGATGAGTACCTGGCCCACGTTAAAGCGGCATTGCTCAAACTCTTTAATGAACCCTTCGACATCATCGTCATCAAGACCCTGCTGAAGCAGCTCAAGCAGCTCTTCAACCCTGCCTGCAGCCTCGTTGGTTGTTTTCAACAGCCCCTGCAGATCATACTGGGCCTGGTATTTCTTTTTCAACTGGGGCTGCTTATTTGCTTTTTTAGCGGCGAGGTGATAGATGGTAAAGATTCGTTTGTCGTAATCATCAAGAGCCTCTTGCGCAGTCTCTATTTCTGCAGCCAGCTTTTCGAACAGGCCTTCTAATTCATTCTTCGAATAAAGGCGGTTCTGTATGCTTACTTCTTTTTTCTTAGATTGGCCCGCCAGTATGGGCACTATTTGATTCAAATCATCATGCTTCGAATTGATCTCTTTCATCTTTTCGGGCAGAACCTGTCTGTAAACATTATCAAGGTCTTTTTTGAGAGTCGAAGCCGAGTAGCCGTATTCTCTGGCCAGCTTGTCACAATCATCTTCTACATGGCAGATAAAGCGGTCTTCGTAAGTATTGAGGTATCGCTCATCGAAGGTGCTTTCGGCGATTTCATGTTGAATGAAATCATTTACTTCTTTTTCATCATTGAGCTGCTTTGCGGGCTTTCGAGCAAGGTAATGCTGGTAGAAAATACGCGAAACCTGCTCTTTCAATTGGTTTTGATTATTGAATAGAACCCAGGGCGTCGTTTCATCTTTAGGCGCATCGATGAACACCCGCTTGGCATTGGTTTCGCGGTCAGGGTTGGGTGGGTGAGAAGCATACATATTCGCAATAGTATCATCATCTGCCTTGAATATAAGATCTTTGCCCTTCGATGTACCAAAACTGGCCTTCTCTTCAGCAGACATTTTCTTAAAAAGGGTTTCACTGTTTTTCTTCTGATGAAAAAATATATCGCGGCTGTAAAGATCATGGTCAGCAGCCCCCTGCAGTTGTTCATAGGCCTGCTCTAAGGCTGTGCTGGCCTGATCAAGCTTTGACAGGGCATTAACAATGCCATTGCTACCGGCAACACTCACCGATACCAGGTCAGCGTGAAATTCCATCTGACGCGATAGCGATGCATGAAAAATATTAATAACCTGGTAACATCCCTTGAGCATTAACCTGAGGCTACCTATTACAAGGCCAAGGGCCAAGCCAAACACAGCCAGGCGTATGTCAGAATTCTTCCACCTGGCCATAAGATCATCCCATGAGTCGCGTTCATAAACCATATCATAAATAATATTATTTGCCATGTAGACGTAACTTCCCAGTCGCATGCTGCTCTGCGAGAAGTGGCCGAACTCGTGGGCCAGCACAGCCTTTAGTTCAGAGAGATTTACGGCATTTACCAGGCCGAGGCCAATAAGAAGATTCTTTCTAACGGGAAAGAACAACGACCAGAAAGTACTGTTATAGAATACCGCCGCGTTGATTTCGGCACTGACAAAGATGCGTTTGGGCAAGACAGTTTTTGTATCATCACATAATTGTTTGAGAAAGGCAAAGAGTTCAGGGTGATCTTCGGCCTTGATTTCATGGTTGCCGCTCATGTCGATCTTGTTGCGTTTGAACATGAACTTGACCATGAAAACGAAAAGCATAACGCTGGCGGCAATGATTCCCAGTTTGAATAAGATGGCATAAGCGCCTCCATCATCAGGAAACGGTACAACGGCGGCACTGTAATAGATCAAAAACCCCGCCCCCGCTACCATGGCGAAGTACATCGCCACAAAGAGCGCCATGGCCAACAAAACGTTGAAGACTTGCCACTTGTATTTACCTGAAACCTTGACCAGCTCAGCTGGAACATTTTTCGGCCCTTCTGGATAATGCATATTTTCCCTCTCGCTTAGATGTTTTTGCCCATTTTTCTGTGAAAACAGGCAGGCGGCAATGCTTTTATTTAACAGCTTGAAGATGTGGTTTTTTCATTTTTTGCAATCGAAAGCTTATGGCCCGGTTAATTCAAGCCGAGTGCCAGCTGGCAACCAGCGAGGTGATCATAAAAAAATAGCCGCTTGTTTTCAGTAAGCAGTTGGGCGCCCCTACCAGCTATACGAGTAACGAATGGCAAAGGGCACTGCACCAATAAAAAATTTATTTGAACGTGACCCAGCCATGCCCATACCCACAATAAGCCGGGGGCCAATGGCCAGATTGTCATCAACCAGCAGCAAATCAATAAAGCTTGATACATAGTCACCCTGAATGACACTATCGAGCTTGCCATCGATTTCAGCATGAGAATAGCGCAGGCCTAAGTCAAATAGAAGACCAGGTAGCGGCCGCAACACCACGAAGCCAAAGACAGAATAAATTTCGCGGGGCATTGGGCCTTTATCTGTGAAATTTATAATCATGTCTGGCCCCTGGCTGCCGCCAAAGCCGAGACCGAATTGTTTGGTAAACATCTTTGAATAACTGAGACCGAATGAGGCGATGCTGAGAGAAAACTCGACCGAGTTATCAGTCGAGGGCTGCCGCGAAAACTCAGCGTAAACGACATGCGCGGGTACAACCGTAAAGATAAAGAAGACTAGATACAGTCTGTGATAACCCTTCATGCAATATAAAGGTAGCAAAAAATAAGGCCATGGTCTCAGATTGGGCGGGTTCAAGTAATTTTTGTGTTTGAAAGCGACTTTTTATCCATGCGGCATGAAAGAAACCAGGCCTTTTTTCTGTTATAATTTATGGCTCAATAGCAAGTAGACGTTCATCTGCCCCTTTCCTTTGATATTCATGGGCCCACGGTCTTCAAAAATGAATCGTTCTTGAGAAGCTGAAAAGTTTCTTCACTCACTTGAATTTCATTGTTTTTGCCGTGTGATTCCATACGGGCGGCGGTATTGACAGTATCACCCCAGAGGTCGTAGGTGAATTTCTTTTTACCGATGACCCCGGCTACAACCGGTCCCGAATGAAGGCCAATGCGTACTGCTAATTTCATACCATTAGAGAGCTTCAGTCTTTTTACAGTGTCGCGCATCTCTATAGCGAAGCCAGCCAGGGCTTGAGCATGATCTTCGCGGTGTGAAGGAATACCGGCGGCCACCATATAGGCATCGCCGATGGTTTTGATTTTCTCGACGCCGTATTTTTCAGCCAAATCATAGAAGCGGCTGAAAATAGCATTAAGAATGTCAACCAACTTGTGAGGTTTTACCTTCTGGGCTAAGGGGGTGAACCTGACTATGTCGGCAAAGAGTACTGAGGCATGGTCAAAGGCATCGGCAATACTTTCGGCCGCCAGCCGGCGAGTTCAAGCAGAAAACAGGCTAAAAGAATCTCCCGCTAAAAACAAAGAATCATGGCAAGTTGAATACCTGTTTCATTGTGATCTCGAAGAAAATGCAATGCCAAAGAATGGTAGCAAACCTGATAAAAGCCAGATAGGTGTAAATTGGCTTCACATAGAACAACTTCATTCAGTCAGGTTGTTTCCCCAGGGGTTAGCTGACATTTTAAAAAACCTTGACCTCGATATACCCAATATTTACCATGAAGCCCTGCACCCATGAAATTCAGTACGGCAATTCGAGAGAACCTTGGCTTTCTCATTGTTGAGCTCTCTTCACAGCTTGAGAGGCTTCGTGATTTCTTTGCTGGCGAAGATACTGCCCAGGCCATTTTAGATCGTCGCGGTTATATCATCAACCTGAGCCAAAGGGTGCAGGCAGCCGGTGAAAAGATGGTGACTGCACAAAATGATTTTTCACCCCTGACCCTTCGATGTATTGGTTCGATTGCCACTGGGCTTGAACGTATCGCCGAACTCTGCTGCAGTTGTGTGAAACAGCTGAATAAGAAACACAATCAAAACATTGACCTGGTTCGGTTCTCACCCATGCTCAAGCGCATCAGCAAAAGCCTGAAGCTGGTTGAGAAGGCCCTGCTGAAAACAGATTCAGAACTGGCGGTGCGAATCGGCCGAACCCATTATGATATTGAAGTCAATGATGAATGATTCATATGAAGTGACCTCATCGCCACCTTATGGTCCGGTAGGGACATTTAATTATTTCGATATCACTCGGACACCAGAACCTCGCATTGACTACATTTTTACAAAAA
>CAZHLC010000093.1:0-9611 GCA_964532545.1 uncultured Leptospiraceae bacterium
TTCTTGATCTTGATCTTGATCCTGTTGATTGTTATTATCATCATCTTCATCATCTCCAATGAACTTTGGGACCATATTTTCATCAAAGACAAATTCTTCTTCAAGTTCGTCTCCTTCGACATAGTCGCCTTCTTCTCTCTTCTTGGCTTGACGAGCTTCGAAATCATCGGGCATTTGAAGAACGAAGAAAAGGCTGATCTTATCATACTGCTATCGCACAGCGGTGTCTTAGAGAAGGGTCACGGCAAATACGAAGGCGAAGATATCTATATTGTAGAACACCTGCCTGAAATTGATGTGGTTATTGGTGGCCATTCACATGTGGCCATACCCAAACCCATTATGGTCAATAACCGCACACCCGTTGTGCAGGCTGGTTCTGAAAGTCAATACCTTGGCGAGTTGACTTTCGAAATCAAAAAAATAAGCATGCAGAATTACCAGCTGTTCAAGATTGATGATACCATCAAGGGCAGCCTGCTCGCTAATCGTCAAATAAGCAGCTACCAGAACGAGATCAATCTGAAGTTTCTGCGGCAGTTTGGCTTTCGTTTTGACCAGCCCCTGGTGCAGGTTAAACATGATCTGACGCGTGGGCCAGATGAGAATGATCTTGGTAACCTGATTTCTGATGCCATTCGCAAAGAAACCGGTGCTGATATCGGTATAACCGCTCTCGGGGTTATACGCGACGATATCAAAAAAGGTAAGAACGGCATACAATCAGTCTCTGATATTTTCAGGCTGGCGCCCCTGGGTCTTGGCGTGGCCGATAATACGCCGGGGTATTCTCTGATGAAAATATATGTTACTGCCGCAGAAATCAGATCAGCACTTGAGGTGCTGACCATTGCCCCATTAGTCAAGGGCAACGATTACCGGGCCTACTTTTCAGGGGTAGAATTCAAATATAACCCATGGCGCCTGCCTCTTGACCGGGTATTTGAAATCAAACTGCAGCAAGATGGTAAACTGGTGCATCTAGACTTAAATGATGATACAAAGCTTTATACCATAGCAGCCACCAATTATCTTATGCATTTCATTGGTATTCTCGATAAGCTCAGCTATGGTATTCATTCGGTTACACCTAAAGATGCCTCAGGCCAACCTCTGAAAAACCTTGATGAGAGCGTAATGCTGGCTAATTCACGTGAACTGAAAGAGTGGCAGGCCATTTTCAAATTCATTCTGGGCTTTCAAGATACCAATGCAGATGGCATTGCCGATTTGCCGGCATTTTACAGCCAGAATTACGCCCGGGCCACCTCTCACGGTGGCTTGAGAGGCTTTTTCACCAATGCAAGTTATACCTGGCTTTACATTCCCCTGTTGCTCGGTACCGGGCTGCTGGTGTTTTTTCTTTTCAAATTTTTGCGCCGCCGTTTTTCGTAATTTCACTTGCCACTTTATAGGCCCCTTCTCTTAATATCACCCTCATGGCAAAAAAATATCAGGCAGATGTAACCGTAGTCGGGGCAGGTTTAGCAGGTTTAACCTGTGCAATTGAGCTGCTAGACCGCGGTTTAAAAGTGAATATCTTAGAAAGAGACCAGCAAGATGTAGTCGGTGGTCTCGCAAGGCGTTCTTTCGGGGGCATCATGATTGTGGGCACCCCTGAACAGAAACGTATGCGCATTAAAGATAACCCTGAGCTGGCCCTGCAAGACTGGCATAGTTATGCTAACTTCGGCAAAGGCGATGAACTGCCAAAGAAATGGGCCGAAGTTTATTGCCGCCGCTCGCGAGATCTCATTTACCCCTGGGTCACCGATAAGGGTGTTGAATTTTTACCAGTAGTCAACTGGCCTGAGCGAGGCGTATTTAAACCCGGTAATTCAGTACCCCGCTGGCACATTGCATGGGGCACCGGGGCCGAGATTATAGAACGTATAATTGAGCACCTATATAACCACCCTAATAAAGCAAATTTTGCCATTTACTACGGGCACCGCGGTGAAAGACTTATTCGTAAACAGGGTGCCGTCACCGGCATCGCTGGCAAGCTCGAAGACAGCCAAGAAAGCTTTACCGCCCTCTCAGAACACACCGTATTGGCTTCGGGGGGTATTTGCGGTGGTGACCTTTCTTTGGTTCGTAAACACTGGTACAAACCCTGGGGTAAACCGCCTGAAAGACTGCTTAACGGCTCACACCGTTTTGCAGATGGCCTGCTGCACAAGGCGGTTCAGACCATCGGTGGCAAAGTCACCCATCTTGATAAACAATGGCACTATGCCGCTGGTATTCATCATCCTGAACCTAAAATGCCCGACCATGGCTTGAGCCTGGTTCCGCCCCGATCAGCAATGTGGATCAATGCGCTGGGCGAACGTATCGGCCCCATGCCGCTGGTGGGTTATACCGATACCCGTTTTCTGGTTGAAAACATTGTAAAACAACCGGGTGGATTTTCATGGCAGGTGCTTAACCGCAAGATTGCCCTCAAAGAGCTGGCGGTTTCAGGGGCCGAATACATGACCGCCTTCAGACAGAAGAAAAAGCAGATATTTAAAAAGCTGAAACTGCTTAAAAATCTTTTATTCGGTAACAAAGAGCTGGTGAACCGCCTTATTCGCGAGAGCAAAGACTTTGTGGTGGCCGACTCACTGCCCGAGCTGGTCAACAAAATGAACGCCCTTGAGACCGGTTACGTGGTAGACCTTGATACTCTGCGCAATGAGATCGAAGCCTATGATGGCCATATTGACCGGGGCATTAAAACATTTAATGACGAACAGCTGCGGCGAATCATGAACTTTCGCACCTATCGGGGCGATCGCCTGCGCACCTGCAAATACCAGAAGATCATAGACAACAAAGCCATGCCTCTAATCGCCATTCGCGAATTTATTCTGGCCCGCAAAAGCCTTGGTGGCATGGTAACTGACCTTGAGAGCAGGGTATTGAACAAGAACCGCAAAGCCATACCTGGCCTCTATGCAGTGGGTGAAGCAGCGGGCTTTGGTGGCGGCGGCATTCACGGCCAGGGTTCACTCGAAGGTACTTTTCTCGGCAGCTGTATTTTAACCGGGCGTATAGCCGGGGCAACAATCGCCGGGGCTTCTCTGTAACTGCGTAAGGTCATTGGCTGTTTATTATCACATATCGCCGCAGACCGCAATAATACGCGGGCTGCTACTGGCACTGCCTGTAGCGTTGATTTGCCTTATGGTGTATGGGTTTCTTGAGAACAGCATCTGGCCCTCGCCTTTTGCAGTGGTACTCACTCTACTGGTTCTGATAACCGGCGGCCTGCTGGGTTATCTCAGCACTCGCTTTCACGAACGTCGCAAAGCCAAAATGCTCTGGTCTGCTGTTATCATTTATCTTCTTGACAGCTATGTTGCTGCCCTGCTGATTATGCTCAGCTCGGGCCAGAACCAGAGTCTTGGTGACATACTGTTTGGTTCGATGATGCTTGGGGTAGCCGGCGCCGTCTTCTTCGGTGGGTTTACTGTGTTTCCCCTGCTGGTTATTTTTACACTGGTACTTGAAAAATGGTTAAGCAATTCAAATCAAGAATATTCAAAAGCACAATAATTACCGCCCTTTTGCTGACAGTCGGCTGCTCAACCTCTTCACTCATATACATCAATAAAAAGAGTGATAGAACCGTTCTCAAATTCAGCCATGGCTACAAATTCAATGAAGCACTGCATTTAAAAATGACTTACCGACGGGTTGTACGTGGCGGCAAAGATATCATGAGCGCTCAGGCAAAAATTTATACTTTCGCAGAAGCACCTCAGGTTGAAGAAAAGCTGTTTATTTCACCCAACGAAGAAGTCTTTGAGATGCCCATCAGCACCGGCAAGGTGTATGAAAAGTTTATTCGTAACAAAGAAAACCCAGAACTCAGCCGCAAATGGCGGGTACGCGAAGCAATATTTTTTATTCCTCAAGAGGTTCGGGCCGAATTCACAGAACTTGAGCAGATGAATATAGGCCTGCACCTGGGGGCCTCACCGGTTCGTTCTGTTTTAAACAGCGGCCAGATTGATGATATTAAACGTTTTATGAGCAAGAAACCCACAGACGAGAGCGAGGCGCAAAAACCCGAAGAAATTGACAAAGACTTCTTCTTAGATGACTAATCAGTTCAACTCAAGAACAATTGCCGTAACATCATCTTGAAAATTGGTATAGCCGGCAAACGCCTGAATAGCGCCCAGCACTGAGGGTATGGTGTCACCCAGGGGCTGACGTTCACGAAAACATTCGGCCAGACGTTCATCACCAAATGGTTCACCCTTATCGTTATTAACCTCAATCAACCCGTCCGTGTAGAGAAATATGCGGTCTTTTTCTTTAAGTGCAACCGTTTTCTCTTCGTAATTAAAAGAAAGCTGGGTACCCAGAACACCACCCCTGGTTTTCAGCAGCGAGCTTCGGCCAGAGCGAACATGCAGAGGGGCAGGCAGGCCTGCATTGCAGTAATGCATGGTATTATTCGAGAGATCTACAATTGCATAAAAGGCCGTAACAAAATCTTTAGTTAGATACTCAACCAGGTGAGAATTAAGATAGCTGATAACATCGCGCGGCGATGAAAAGCTGGTGGCAATCTGGTTAATCAGCACCTTTACCATCGCCGCAATAAAGGCGGCCGGTACACCATGGCCTGAAACGTCACAGAGAAAAACACCGAGGCGGTCTCGCGGCAGGGCCAGCACCTCGAAAAAGTCGCCACCTACTTTCTGCACCGGAATGTAGGTTGAGTCGATCTCAACATGGTCAAATTCGGGTATCTGCTGTGGCAACAGGCGCATCTGCATCTCGCGGGCCGTATCGAGCTCGGCATCTATGATTTCTTGTTTTTCTTCGAGGGCTGATGTTCTATCTTTTACCTTCTTTTCAAGGCTCTGGTTTAATTCATCAATGGCCTTTTGTTTTTCAAGAGTTTCAAGGGCGAGATTTTTATTGCGGGTAGTGCCATAGCCAGCCACCAAACCAGCAATCAATAGAAACAGGGCTTTGATGATTTCATTATCAAGAGCAAACCTCACCGTAGCATCAAGCTCTTTTGAAAAATAGACAGTGTCGAAGCTACCCTGGGTTTGCGACCAGAAGATGACGAGGGCATACCCCAGGCAGTTAAGCACACCTGAAAACAGGCTGGCCCGAAAGCTGAGTCGTAAAACAGAAAGCCCCGTAAATATAAAATAGGCGGCATAGCCATTCACAATGAAAACAGAAGAAGGCCCGCCATAGAGGTCATAAGCCCCTGAATAAATCACCGTTGATATAATGACCGATTCGAAAAAGCAGCTGAGATATTTAATAAAACTGAAAAACCTTTTTCGATTGAGAAAAAAACTTATAATCAGGCTGTAACACAGGCCTAATATCAGGCCGCCGATCACAAACATGTTACCCAGCGATAACTGCCAGTTGTTGTTGCTGACGATTACAGTGAGAAAAACAGTAAAGATACCGATTAGAATCAGGCGAAACCAGTTGATGATCTTCTCGCCCTGAATTTCTTTGGGTGTTATAATTGAAACAAGCTGCTCACGCGAGAAGTTTGAGAACTCGTCTTTAAAGGGCGACACCTGAACCACAGCAAGTGGTGCCCAAATTAAGTAAAGCGATTTTGAACTAAGAAAAGAACTTTTCGATACCGTCTACGATATCATTTTTTACAGCCTTCTTCTCTTGAAGCTTTTCGCTAACCAGCGTCTGCAATTCATGAATGGTTTCTTCTTTTTCAGAGCAGATGTTTGCTTTGTTGCTAAGAGTGCTCTGCAATGACTGCAGAATATAGGTTAAATCAGCTTCGTCACTGATTTTACCACTATTAACCAGATGCATTACCTGTTGAAATTCACATTTTCTAAAATGAATTCGAAGAATAAATGGTACGTCAAAAACCCGGGTCAGCTGCTGCCAGTCAACGGCGTGATTAATACGATTGAAGACAGTATAATCAGGTGAATCAATTGCCCTTCTCGAGGGTTTCTCGACCACTGCTTCTTTCTCTGGCTCAACCTGGGGCTGGTTTTCGAGATTAGATATCTGACAGGTTTGAAAGGCCTGATCATTGAGCTCTAAAGGCAGTTTATTGTCATACCATTGCTGCAGTATAACTTCTGCCCTTTTATAGCCAGAGCCAGTTTTATTGCGATAATCGGTTTCTAGCTGGCGATATACCTGACGTCGGCAGGCCTCGATCAACTGGGTTTCATTTACCAGATAGGCAGCTTCGGTTTCTTTCTGATAATGCAGTTTAATTACAAAGGCCATTTTGGCCTTAATCATCACCGCGAGAATCTGCTCTAGCCTTTCACGGTCATGGTTAACCTGGCCCAGCAGGCGCCCCTGAGCAGCCAGACTGTCTTGCTGGTTGATGTCGCGAATAGCCCCGTAAATTTTCTGAATTATCGCATGAATGTCGTGGTTCACCATTTGCTAATGTAGTGAAGAATCACAAGCGCGGGTAACAGAAAAATTACCGACCCGGCCAGACCGGCAACCCCCGGGCCTGTGAAAGTTTTTTCTGATTGGTTTCACAAGACCAGATGAGTCGACAGCCACCAATTATTCTTTTCTCTGATTCAATTTTTTCACTGAGAAAGGCACACCAGTCGTCACCCACAAGGGCCGCCTTGAAATGAGTATGTTTACCGCAGCGCCCGGTTGAGCCGTTATATGAACCTGACGTTTGAAAAATAATTCGGCTACCCCCGGAATTGTAGCGGTATATCTGGCCATCAACGGTCTGCCGGTTGCCGCCGCCGCTGGCCGCGCTTTTACATTGGTAAAAAACCGAAAAGATTATAATAATGACAAGCGCTACTCTCACAACGAAGGAAAGATTGCCATAAAGAAAAAGTAAAGCAGCCCTGCCCAGCACAAAGTGGTCAGCAGGGCCAACCACAGAGGTGAAGTCAGTTTTTTCATACCAAAAACAAATTTGATGGTGCCCCACAGGTTGGGCAGGTAACTACTTCAGCTTGCAAAGTTTAACTCAGAAACCTTCAATGCCCTTGAGCTCAGCTTCCATATCTTTAAGTTCTTTATCAAGACCACCCGATTGAGTACGACCGGCAGAATTCTTTTTACTTTTCAGCGAGAAGTTAAACACCTTGATAATGGCTGCGCTGTAACTGTTTGATGGCTTTTTCTCTTTACAGTGTTTAATCTGCTTGATTGTTTCACCGGCCTTTAAATCGAGAAAAACGGTACATTCGCCCCGTGAGCCTGCGGGTTCTTTGGCATTACGGTCGTTTAAATATATTTTCATTTCAACGCTGCGTGCAGCATTGTTTTTATTTTTAGCCCGAACCATAAAGGTTTTAAAACCTTTTATCTTATCACCGGCCCGATTCAGGGTGATCTCGATGTTATCTTTTTTATAGCTGCGACTCTTGGCCCAGAGCCCGCCAGAGCAAATGGCCAATACGACAGAGTAAACTATAACCTTCTTCATATATTCTTAGACTGCTGCGAGATAGCTTTGCGTCAATAATAATCTCAGCTTGATTGGGATATTTATATCCCAAAAAAAGCAGACAGACCTGTCTGTATAATTATATTGGATACCATGCAGCAATACTTACGACCAAGCGAGACCATCGACTATGAGCACCCGAGAGTACAAGAGTTTGTTAGTAAGACAATAGAGGGCCTGCAGAGCGACATCGACAAAGCTAAGGCCCTGTATTTGCGGGTACGTGATTATGTGCTTTATGACCCCTATGTGGCCTCGTTTGACCCAGAAGTGTTTAAGGCCAGCTATACTCTGAAAACCCGCAGAAACTACTGCATACCCAAGGCCGTTCTGTTGGCCGCAGTGGCCCGGGCAGCAGGCATACCCGCCAGGCTTGGCTTTGCCGATGTTAAGAACCACCTTGCTTCAGAAAAGCTGCTAGAAATATTACGTACCGATGTTTTTGCCTTTCATGGTTACACCGAACTTTACCTGAGCAACAAATGGGTAAAGGCAACCCCCGCCTTTAATCGCCATCTATGCAAGGTCTTTCGGGTAAAACCTCTTGAGTTCGATGGCCTGAATGATTCGGTCTTTCACGAGTTCTCAACTGATGGCCACAAACATATGCAATACCTGCACGACCATGGCCATTTTGCAGAGGTTCCTTTTCAGCTGCTCGATGAAACCATGCGCAAGTTCTACCCCCACTGGTTTGAAAAAGAAATGCCGGCCACACTCTCTGAGCTGGGTGGCGAAGATGAGGTCTACACTGAAAACCGTGAGGCCAGCTAACCCGCGGGCTCAGGCTTCACCACTTTCACCAGCTCTGCCGTAATTTTACCAGCGTAGGGCACATGGGCTTCGATCTTCACCGGATACCGATGCCGGTCGTCTGATACCCAGACGAAGACCTTACCGTAAGACCTGAAAAAACGAATGCTCTTAATATAAGGTTTGACCTTAATAGCCTTGAAGGTACCGGCAGCTACTTTGACTTTCTCAAAACCCAGTATGGTCATTTGCAGCCTTGCCTGCTTTTTACTGGCCACAACATTGAGATAAAACTTCTGCCCCTTGCGGCCACGTCGCTTATCAAGGCGCATTTTGTAGAAGGCCCCGATCACATCTTGAAAACCCTGGGGAAGTTTCTTAATGGTACCCTTGCTATGCTCCCACTTTGCGTTTTTGTTAGCGACGCCCAGTGTATTGGTATTGCCCTTGAAGACCTTTAAGGTATAGTTGGCCCGGTTGCGATTCAAATCAAAGTCAGCTTTAAACACCCTTAGATAACGGCCTTCTTTGATATCCATCACTGTGCGCAGAGGTTGCTGGCGTTTAATATCCCAGTAGCTGGTGATAGTATCGCGTATCTTAAAAAAGCGATCGATAATAGTATTCTTTGAAGTAAGCCGTGATTGAAACACATAGACTTGGCGCCCGCGCAGCATGGTTTTCTTTTTTACTGAAACCATGGCATGGCCACCCTTGATGTTAATAAAGTTGAAACCAGAGAAGCGCATGCGGTAATACAGTTTCTCACCAACCCCGAAGGCGGGGCCAGCTGAACCGCTGGCCAGAGGTTGTGCGGTGAGGCTGCCGGTTACCAGCAATAATATCAATACTGACTTTTTCATAGCACCTCTTAGACGGCCTGGTTTTGTATTTATTGATCTTTTTTCGCTTCTGCCCGGGCCTTAAAAATGCGAAAAATGTAAAAAACCGCCAGTAATATCAAGAAAATACCCAGCCCGGGTAAGGCCAGTGCTTTTTCTGCCCGGGGAATTTCAACGTCTTGCAGAATGGCAACGGGTTTGGCAACCAGGCCCGCCTGCTGATCTTTCAAAACTCTTTTCGGATGCTCTGTGAACTTTTCAACCAGACCAGCAGCAAATGAAACCCTGGTTTCTTTAATGAGGCCGCGCTCGACCCCTTCTACCCAGGCCGGCTGCTGGGTGCGAAAAAACAGGTGAATGGGGTTATACACTTCTTCTTGATGCGCATACAAAGGTATATAGGCGTATTTGCGATTAAAACCTTTTTCGTTATTTTTTGAGCGAGCCACAAAGGCACCTGCTGGTACCAGTTTGACCTTTTCGATTTTCACCCACCTGTGTTTGAATTTTTCTGCAATGAAAAGAGTGAAAGTTGTTTTATGCAGACCATCAAAAGCAAAATA